>JAYVJS010000170.1:0-5504 GCA_043769075.1 Gemmatimonadota bacterium
ACGCTGTTTCGGCTCTTGCTGTGGGGATTGGTGGCCTTGTTAGCCGTTATGGCCGCCCGGGCGATTTGGATCTTGATCCGCACCACCCGCCGAAGCGCCAGCCCAGGCCGAACCGGCCCGGCCCGGGGTTCGGCGATCGTCCGCAATGCGGCCTGGTACGGTGCCGAGGCCGAGCGCTTGTTTCGGGACGGCCGGTATGCCGCAGCCATGCAGGCCGACTTCGTGAGACTGGTCTTGGAACTGGACGCCCGGAACCGGGTGCAATTCCACCCGAGTAAGACTCCGCTCGAGTACGTCGCCGAAGTGCCGCCTGAAGCTCGCGGTGAATTTGGCGGGCTGGTGGGCGACCTCTATCGGTACGCCTTTGCCGGTGTTCCGTGCGACGCCGACCAATTTGCCGCCTGGCGACGCCTGGCCTCCGCCGACCGATATGTCGCCCCAGCGTAACCTGATCGTTGGCGTCATTGGGCTGGTCGTGGTGGCGAGTCTGGCTGCCTTGGCTGGCAACAGGCGACAGCCGACCTCCGCCGCCGACACCAGACCCTCGAGCTACCTGACCGAGCCTAACGGTGCCCGGGCCTTCGCGGAAACGCTCGAGCGCTTGGGCGTCGTGGTGCGCCGGCTCCGGAGCCCTCGCCCGCAGGCGCTGGACTCCGCGGGCAGCCCTGGGCTGCTGGTCGTACTCAACCCGACCTCGTCGGCCACCGTCGAGCAGGCGGTCGACCTCGGGACCTTGCCGGGCCGGGGGATCTCGTTACTGGTCGCCGGGCCGCGCAGCCGGGCGATCCTTCGCTGCTTCGGCTACGACACCCTCCGGCTGACCGACTCCGCCGCGGTTCGATTGCCGGGCGGTTCCGGCGTCGCGCCCCGGGTCCGGTTGGGTCTCCGGCCGAACCCGGATACGGTGGTGACCGATTCGAGTGGGGTGTTCGATGCCGCCGTGACCGAGTGCCGGGTGCCGGCCGTCGAACGGGTCGACACCCTGCTGATGACTGAAGCCGGCCAACTGGTCGCGGCGCGACTCTATCCGGCCGGCGAGCCCGGTACCGTCACGCTGGTGAGCGATGTGAACCTGTTTCGCAACCGGACCTTGCGCGATACCGAGGCCGGCCCGGTGGTCTTGGATTGGGTGGTCGGCCGGTTTGGACGGGTGTGGTTCGACGAGTATCACCATGGCTATCTCTCCGGCGGATCGCTGGTCGATTGGACGCTCCAGTGGAGCCGGGAGTCCCCCTGGGGCTGGCTCTCGTGGCATGTCAGCGTCGTTGGCCTGATCGCGCTTGGATTTGCGGCGATCCGGTTTGGACCGCCGATGACCGCCATCGACCGGCGCCGGCGTTCGGTGACTGAGCACGCCCGGGCGCTGGCGTTCGCGCTCCGGGCGGCGGGCGGGCACCGGGTTGCCATCGGGGTGCTGATCGACGGACTCAGACGCCGCCTAACGCCTGGCAGCCGGGTCAATCCGTCGCTCCGAGCGGAGTGGCTGGCCCATTTGGGAACCGGCGCCGCGAGCCCCCAGGTCGACAAGCTGAGCCGCCGGTTGCAAGCACTGGATCGGGAGCCCGGGTCGGAGCCGGCCGCCCTTGAAACCGCTAACATCGTGGAGGACTTGTGGAAGGAATTGCGCACGTGACGGCCGAGCAGGCAGGGGCCGCCGCGGCCAGAGGCAACGCCGTCATTCACGCGCTCGAGTCGGTCGTCCTGGGCCAGCGCGAGGCGGTCCGCGAGTGCGTGCTGGCGTTGATCGCCGGCGGCCACGTCCTGCTCGAAGGACCGCCAGGCACCGCCAAGACACTTTTGGTACGGGCCCTATCGCGGAGTCTTTCGCTCAGCTTTCGGCGGATTCAATTCACCCCCGATTTGATGCCCGCGGACATTACCGGCATCAGCCTGCTCTCGGCCGGCACCACCTTCACCTTTCGGCCGGGTCCATTGTTCGCCGATTTCGTGTTGGCGGACGAAATCAACCGGGCGCCGGCCAAGACCCAGGCGGCTCTCCTTGAGGCAATGCAGGAACGGACGGTCACGGTCGACGGTGAAACGCACCACCTCCCCAGCGCCTTCACGGTGTTCGCCACCCAGAATCCGATTGAGTTCGAGGGCACCTATCCCCTGCCCGAGGCCGAACTCGACCGGTTCTTGATCAAGTGCCAGATTACCTATCCTGACGCCACGGCCGAGGGTGGGCTGCTCGACCGGGTCCTCGCCGGATTTGACTCCGCCACCCCCGCCAGCTACGGGATCGACGCGGTGCTCGACAACCAAGGCCTGGTTCAGTTGCAGCGGTCCGCCCAACGGGTCCGGGTGGAGCCCGCGCTGGTGCAGTACATCACCGCGTTGGTCCGGGCCACCCGGGATGCCCCGGCGCTCACGTTAGGCGCCTCGCCCCGGGCCAGTGTCGCCCTCCTCAAATTGGGCCAGGCCGCCGCCTTGTTGGCCGGCCGGGACTTCGTGATTCCCGACGACGTGAAGCACCTGGCCCTGCCGGTGCTTCGCCACCGCGTCGTGGTGGCGCCGGAGCTCGAGCTCGAAGGAGTCACGCCGGACGCCGCCCTCAAGACCCTGATCGACCGGATCGAGGCGCCCCGAACGTGATCGTGCCGAGCCGCCGATGGTTCGCGGTGGCGGTGGCTCTGGGGGCGCTCGCGCCCTTGGCCCTGGTTTGGCCCGCCGCGATCGCCGTGTGGATCGGGGCGTCGGTCGGATGGATCGTGGCGGTCGGGATCGACGGATGGCGAACGGGCAACTTCCGATGGTCCGACTTAACTGTCGAACGCGAGGGCTTGGCCGCGTTCTCAGTGGGTCGGCAGCTGAGCGGGCGGTTTCGATGGCGGTACCCGGAGCTGGTCCGGAACCTCTGGGTCCGGGAAACCATCCCGGCACTCTTTGCGCCGCTCACCGATGCCGACCGGACGCTGTCGCTTCGGCCCGGCCGGGACCTGATCGAAGAACGGCTGCTCACACCGGTCGCTCGGGGGCGGAGCGAATCCTGGCGGTTTGACTTTCGGGTCGCGGGCCCCTGGGGTCTCTGTTGGCGCCAGCACACCCGGGAGTTGGATTGGACCGCGATCGTCTATCCTCGGCTCAAGGACGCCGCACTCAAGGCCTTGCCATCCCAAAGCCGGATGCGGCGTGAAGCCGGTCAACGCCAAACCCGCCGGATCGGCGAGGGGCGACTGTTCGAAAGCCTCCGCGAATGGGTACCGGGAGACGAGCTTCGCTCGGTCGACTGGAAGGCCACCGCCCGCCGGGGCAAGCTGATCAGCCGTCAGTACGAGGACGAGCGGCGGCAGCGGGTGATGCTGGTACTCGATGCCGGCCGGATGTTGACGGCCGAAACGGACGGCCGGGCCCGGCTTGAAGACGCCATCGAGGCCATCGCGCAACTGGCCTATCGCGCCACCGGATTCGACGACGATGTGGGATTGTTGGTCTTTTCCGATGAGATCGACACCTACGTACCACCGCTCCGGGGCCGGCGGGCACTCAAGGCCATACTCGACGCCCTCGCGGTGGTTGAAGGCCGGCTGGTCGAGCCCGACTACCCCAAGGCATTTGGGTTTTTGGCCAGTCAAACCAAGAAGCGGGCGCTGACCGTGGTCTTTACCGATGTCATTGATCGATTCGCAAGCGAAGCCATGGTGGCACAGGTCGGTGGGCTTAGGCCTCGCCACTTGCCGGTGGCCGTTGCTCTCCGGGATGTGGCACTCGAACGCCTGGCGTCGACCCGGCCGGCCGGGGTCGAGCAAGCCTTCGAACGGGCTGCGGCAGAACAGCTCCTCCAGGTCCGGGCCGAGGCCCTCCAGACGATGCGGAGCAAGGGCGTCGTGATCGTCGATGCTCATCCCGAGGCCGCCGCCAAGGCGGTGGTCGAGGCCTACCTTCAGCTCAAGCGCCGATCGCTGATTTAGCGGCGCATGACCTTGAGTGCGACGTCGCGGCCGTCAGTCGCGTCACGGCGTCGGTCATGACGTTCCTCGTGCGAGGCGGCCCACTATCGCGACCGTCCGCCGTCGGGCAGCGTGAGCCGCGCGACGTCGGGGTTGAGCTGGCGGATGACGGCGGCAAAGCGCGGATCCGCGCGCAGCGGGTCAAAGACAGCATTGTGGATGCCGTATGCCGAAACGCGCTGCCCATCGGACTGCGCGGCCATCTCCGCCAGGACGAAGGCCGAGTCGAGCTGGTCGGCCTCCACCAGCCGGGCAATGTCCGGGAGCGCGGTCTCGTGGACCCAGCGCGCGCGCCGATCGCGGGCGAACAGGAAACCGAGCACCGCGACGGCCGTGAGCGCCACGACACCGCCGGCCATCATGATGCGGGTCCGGCCCCGGGCGCCGGGCGCATCGGGCCGGGCCAGTGTCCTGAGCTCGGCCAGCAACGCCTCGGCGGTCGCGGGGCGAAGGGCGGGATCGCGTTCCAAACAGCGGGCGATGAGCCGGACCAGCGCAGCCGGTGCCGCCGGCGCCCGGGCCGCGAGCGACGGCGCGTCCTTGGTCATCTTCGCCATCACCACCTGCTGGAACGTCCCCGTAAAAGGGGGCGCGCCGGCAACCATCTCGAAGAGCATGGCGCCGATGGCGTAGATGTCGGCCCGATGGTCCACGTCCGCCTGGCCGGCCGCCTGCTCCGGCGCCATATTAAGTCGCCGTGCCGAGCGAGGTCCCTTCGGTCGTCAGGGTGGCCGCCTCCCGAGCAGTGCCCACTGCCTTCGCGATCCCGAAGTCGACGACGATCGCGTGCCCGTCCGACAGCAGGATGTTGTCGGGCTTGATGTCGCGATGGACGATGCCCTGCCCGTGGGCGTGTACGAGCGCCTCGGTCGCATCGGAGGCGATCCGGACCGCATCAGCCACGGGGAGTGCCCCGGACCCATCGAGCCGGTCCCGCAACGATTGGCCGGTCGCGACCGGCATCACATAGTAGAGGAATTCGCCGTCCTCGGCGGAGCCGGAGTCAAGCAGCGCGAGGATGTGCGGATGGTTGAGCCGCGCGGTGATCGCGATCTCACGGAGGAAACGGTCGCCGGTGAGGGATAGGGCAAGCTCGGGGCGAAGGACCTTGATGGCCACGTCCCGCTGGTGCTTCAGGTCGTGGGCCAGGTAGACGGTCGCCATGCCCCCAGCGCCGAGTTTGCGCACGATGCGGTACCGGTCCGCCAACGCGGCCGTCAACCGCGCGAGGGCATCAACCACGTGGGACCTGCACGCGCCGTCGAGCCTGGAGGGACAAGTCACCCGGCCTATATGGAGGAAGAACCTCTGGAAGCGGTCGGAAATTAACCCAAAACGAGGGGACCCGCCACGAAACCTCATCCACGAATCCTGACCAGCTTTCCGCCGACCCGCCAAAGACCTACCTTGATGGCCACTCGCTGGCTCGGCCCTCGTCCCGGAGATCATCATTAAAGCGACCATCGTGCTGCTCCACGGCGCCACTCTGAACGGCCGGATGTGGGATCCCGCCGTTTCGATCTTGAACCCCGAGTTCACGACCCTCACGCCGGA
>JAYVJS010000171.1:0-2334 GCA_043769075.1 Gemmatimonadota bacterium
CGGGTGCCGGTGGCCGGTGGGGCACCCGTCCGCCTAACAACGGACCCCGGGGAGTATCTCAACCCCACCTGGACTCCTGACGGTCGTGAGATTGTCGTAGCGCGAGGGTCGGGCGCGACGGCCCGGGGGTCGACTCTGTCCCGGAATCCGTACTACGATCTGGTCCGGATCGCGGCGGCGGGCGGCCCGGAGACGCCGGTGGTTCAAGTGGTCGTCGCCGGAGGTAGTGTCGATGACATCCGGGCCACGGTCGGCTCCGACGGTCGACTCTACTTTGGGACCGCGAAATCATTCGGACCCGGCGACGGGCTCCGACCGGCTTCCGGAATTCAAATTGCCTCGGTTCGAATGGACGGGACCGACAAGAGAATTCACGCCGACGTCAAGAACTCCACCGATGCCGCGGTCTCGCCCGACGGGAAGTGGCTGGCGTTCAACCAAGGCAGCAACATCTATCTGGCGCCGCTGCCGCTCGGGGGGTCCGGAGACCAGGTCCCCCTGATCGCCAAGAGCGGCGGCTCGTTCAACGCCGTCGCGCTGTCGACGGTGGGCGGTCTTTATCCGAGGTGGCGGAGCGCCACGGTAGTCGACTTTGCCAGTGCCAACCGGTTCTTCTCTCACGACGCCGTTACCGGCAAGACCGATTCCCTCACCATCAAGCTGTCGAGTCCGCGCGCGATTCCGAGCGGAACCATCGCGCTGACTGGGGCCCGGATCGTCACCCTCGAGAACAAGCGGGTCATTCCGAACGGCACCATTCTGATTAAAGCGGGGCGGATCACCTGCGTCGGAGCCTGCAACACCAAGGGCGCCGCCCGCATCGTCAACGTCTCTGGGAAGACCATCATTCCCGGTTGGGTCGACATGCACGCCCATCATCACCGCGAGCACGTCGGGATGATGCCGAAGCACGACTTCGAGTCAGCCATCTATTTGGCGTACGGTGTCACGACGACGAGCGACCCGTCTACCTCCTCGGTGGCGGCCTTCCCGACCGCCGAGTTGATCGAGGCAGGGGAGACGGTCGGACCCCGGGTGTTCAGCGTGGCTGAGGCCCTCACCGCGGGCGATTCACCGTCCACCAACGAGGTCAGCAGCCGGGAGATTGCGGTGACTGAGGTCAAGCGGAGAATGTCATGGGGAGCCATGCTCCTCAAGCAGTATCTCCAGCCCACCCGGCAGCAGCGCCAATGGTCCGTCGACGCCGCTCGCGAAGTGGGCCTTCGGGTCACCGCCGAGGGTAGCATGGATCTCAATCACAAGGTCAGCATGGCGATGGACGGGCACACCGGATTCGAGCATGTTACCGTCCAGTCGCCCCTCTACAAGGACTTCGTCACCTTCATGGGCAAGACCCGGTCAGTCTATTCCCACACGCCGCTGGTCAGTGGGTTTGGCGCCTGGAACGAAGAGTACTTCTGGCAAGAGAGCCCGATCTGGCTCGACGCCAAGCAGCAGAAGTGGATTCCGTGGCGGCAGCTGATTCCCCATACCCGCCGGTTCATCCAACGACCGGAAACCGACTACTCCATCGGAATTCAAGCCCAACAGATCGCCGATATCATCGCGGCGGGCGGCTACTCGGCCGTTGGCTCGCACGGACAACAGCCGGGTTTGGGGAGCCACTGGGACGTCTGGATGGCTGCCAAGGCCACCGGGAACATGACGGCGCTCGAAGTGGCCAGTATGCACGGCGCGATCTTCCTGGGGCTCGAGGACGATCTCGGCTCGATCTCGCTGGGCAAACTGGCCGATTTGATGATCTTAAACGCCAATCCGCTCGACGATATCCGGAACACGGCCAACATCCAGTACGTGATGAAGGCTGGAACCCTCTACGACGCCAACTCGCTTGACGAGGTCTGGCCGCTGACCCGGAAGTACGGCGATACCTATTGGGTCGTGCCCGAGATGTACCGGCGCGATACCAAGCCGGTGGGCACGTTCGACCGGCCGCAATGAAACGGGAAGCCCCCTGATGCGAGCGACCGTGGTCTGGCTCTGGCTCGCCCTGATTGGCGGTTGTGCCAACGACGGCCCCTCGGCCACCGTGCTGATCGAGAATGTGACCTTGATCGACGGAACCGACGCCCCGGCCCAACCGGGGATGACGGTCGCGATTGACGACGACCGGATTGTGGCCGTGGGCCGGGCCGGCAAGGTCAAGGTCAGTTCGGCGGCCACCCGGATCGATGGCACCGGGAAGTACCTGGTTCCCGGGCTGTGGGACATGCACGTGCATCTGGGGTCATACCGAGAGCGGGCCCTGCCGCTATTCCTCGCCAATGGGGTGACCACGATTCGCGAACTCGGCGGCGATCTCAAGACCAGTGG
>JAYVJS010000172.1:0-5130 GCA_043769075.1 Gemmatimonadota bacterium
ACCAGCCAGTCTTTGAGTTGGGGTAGTTCGACCGCGGCGGCCAAGTACATCGCGGCGGCGGAATCGAGCAAGTCGAGCCGATCGAGGGCCCGGGCGAGGGTCACCAGCCGTTCGCCGCGGGCGTCGGAGTTGCTCGCGAGCGCGACCGCCCGGCTACCCTGGATCGATGCCGCTCCCGCCCGACCGCGCTCGACCATGGCCCGGCCTAACAGCGCTCGACCTTCGCCGCCTTCGAGCTGATCGAGCCAAGGCTCTCCCTCGAGCAGACGCTCGACCGATTCCCACCCTTCCCAGAGTGCCGCGGCTCGGGCGGCGGTCAGCCGGACGGCCGGCGACGGGGCTCCCCTGGTCAGAGGGGCCAGGAGACGGGTCGCTCGCCAGGGCCGGCCGCCGGCGATGGCTCGGTTCGCGGCCGCGAGGACCGAATCGGCGGGTCCAGCCTGATCGTGCGCGGCTTGGGACCAGAGGAGACTTAAGGCGAAAAAAAGAGGCCGCACCCCGGTAATCTAAGGGTGCGGCCAGGCGGTTCGGGTTTCCGGGCCGGCGTTAGGCCGCCCGGGGTTTTGCTCCCGTCTTGGGTACGGCGGGGCGACGGAGAAATACCGTCCCGCTTGCCGGTCCGGTGAACCGGGTTTGCCGGGGGAGGATCACCCGGCCCACTGACTTGCCGTGGCTGTCGAACACTTCGTAGCTCTCGAACCGGTCGCGTCTATTGCTCTGTGCCATTGTCCTGTTTCCGTGTGGTTACCGCCTAATCTGATGCGGTAACCCCGGAAAAGGTTGCAACTACTTCTTGCAGTCCGAGACGTCGACGGTCCCGATCTCGGGCACCAAGTCGGCTCGAGGGACGACCACCCAGCGCCCCTCCCGGCGGGCCAATTCCATGACCGATACGTCGCCCCCGACCCAAGCCGGTGCTCCATCATCGGCCCGATCTTCCTTGAACAGGGCATAGGTGGTCGAATCACCATCCTGGACCACCCCGATCAACCGCCGCCGGGGCAGCGGGACCTCGGCCAAGTCGGCGGGTGGGCCGCAGCCGGCTTGCTCGTACTGCATCCGCACTTGCCAGCGCGGATCACGGCTTTCGAGCCACCGGGCGGCGGCTTCTTCGACCGTGAGGGCCCGGAGGGCGGAGGCCGAGGCGACCCGAGCGAATTCGAACGGGGTCGGGTCGGCGTAACGCCGTTGCTGCTCTCGCATCATCTTCACTTGGTACTCGGCCGCCTCCCGGGGCATGTCCGGGGTTCGGCGGAGGATATCCTCGACGGTCGGCTGGGGTCCTTCGTCCGGCTGGCGGCGCGCCCGGGCAATGAAGTCCCGCCGGAAGCGATCAAACTGATCGAGATCGAGGAGTCGGGCCGTTTCCGGCCAGCGGCGGGCGTTCCAGGCATCCAAGAAGCCGGCGGCTGCTTCGCGGGGCCCGGCTTGGCCGGCGAGGGGAGCAGCGGCGACAATCCAAACTGCGGCGACCAACAAACGACCGTTCATGGTAACGGTACTCCTTCAAGGTCCCGCGACTCCGACAGGGGAAAGATAGTGACGTTGCGCCGGTGGTGGCGAATTGGTACTCTGGATCGTTCCATTCCCTCATGCCGGAGGTCCCTGTGGTTCATCGCTTGCTCGCGGCGGCCGCGCTGGTGGTTGGCTCGTTCGCAACGGTTTCCGCTCAAACCAACGCCCGACTCACCCTGGCCGACTACCTCGATTTCGAGGATGTCCAAGATCCCCGGGCTTCGCCGGACGGCAAGCAGGTGATCTATACCAGGCGGACCATCGACAAGATCAATGACCGATGGGACAACGCCCTTTGGATCGTGAACGCCGACGGTACCAAGCACCGGTTTTTGCTCAAGGGCGGAAGCGCCCGGTGGTCGCCGGATGGGAGCCGGATCGCATTCGTGGCCGACGGTCAACCGACTGGGGCCCAGATCTTCGTTCGCTGGATGGACGCCGAGGGAGCCACAACCCAGATCACCAGAGTGCCCGAGGCCCCAACCGATCTCGAGTGGGCCCCGAACGGCAAGAGCTTGGTGTTTCGGATGATGGTGCCGATGAAGGAAGCCTGGAAGGTGGCCGACCTCCCGTCGCCGCCTCCGGGAGCTAAGTGGACCGAAGCACCCTATGTCGTCGAAAAGCTCAACTATCGCCGCGATCGGGAGGGGTTCAGCGACCAGGGTTTTCAGCAGATCTTCGTGGTGACGGCAGACGGCGGCACGGCCCGGCAACTGACCCAGGGGCCGTACAACCATGAGGCCCCCGAATGGGCGCCTGACGGTCAATCCCTGGTGTTTTCCGGGCTCCGAGCGGATGATGCCGATTGGCAGTGGCGCGAAAGCGAAATCTATCGGCTCGACGTGGCAACCGAGGCGGTGACCCAGCTGACCCGGCGCCGGGGTCCCGACGGGCAGCCGGCGATTTCCCCCGACGGCCGATGGATTGCCTATACCGGCTACGACATGACGACCGACACCTGGGTCGATTCAAAGCTCTATCTCATGAATGCCGATGGGTCCAACTCGCGGCTCCTCACCCCGGGCCTCGATCGATCGCCCCAGGGGTTGATGTGGGCCGCGGACGGGAGCGGGATCTACTTTTCGGTCGAAGACAAGGGCTCCCGGAATTTGATGTTCGTTCCGGTGGCTGGCGAGCCGGTTCGGGTCATTACTCGGGGTGAGCACCTGTTGGCGGTGACCGGGATCGACAAACTGGGCCACGCGGTGGCCGTCGCCACGGCATGGAATCGCCCCAACGATGTAGTCGCCTTCAACGTGGCCCGGCCCCAGCAGATGACTCAGCTGACGGCGGTCAATGAGGATCTTCTGGGCCGGAAGGAGTTGGCAACCATCGAGGAAATCTGGTATCCGTCAGTCGACGGCGCCCGGATTCAAGGCTGGATCGTCAAGCCGCCGGCCTTCGACAAAACCCGGAAGTACCCGTTGATGTTGTCGATTCATGGCGGGCCCCACTCGATGTACGGGGTCGGCTTCAACTTCGGCTGGCAGGAACATGCCGCGAACGGGTATGTGGTGTTGTTCACCAATCCGCGCGGGTCGACCGGCTACGGCAGCGCCTTCGGCAATGCCATCAAGAACGCCTATCCGGGCAAGGACTTCGATGACCTGATGGCGGGGGTCGATACCGTGATCAACCGCGGGTACATCGATTCCAAGAACCTGTTCGTCTATGGGTGCAGCGGCGGCGGCGTCTTGACCTCATGGATCGTGGGACACACCGACCGATTTGCGGCGGCCTCGGCGAACTGTCCGGTCACCAACTGGCTCAGTTTCGTCGGGACCACGGACGGGGCGTCGTGGTACTACAACTTTGCCAAATTGCCGTGGGAAGATCCGAGCGAGCATCTCCGGCGGTCACCGTTGATGTACATCGGAAACGTCAAGACGCCGACGATGCTGATGACCGGCGTCAAGGATCTTCGAACGCCGATGCCGCAAACTGAAGAGTTCTACAGCGGGCTTAAGCTCCGGAAGGTGCCCACGGCGATGATCCGGTTCAACGAAGAGTGGCATGGCACCAGCAGCAAACCGTCGAATTTCTTGCGGACCCAAGCATACCTTCGCCATTGGTTCAACCGGTTCGCGACCCGGCCGGCGGCAACGGACTGACCTTTGCCGCCCGGCGGCGTTTGACCAAGAACGGCAGGACGAATAGGTAGAGTCCGGTGAGCCACATCGCGAACATCACGGTGGCCACCGGGAGGAAAACGCCGAGCTTCACGGCCGGCCCGAAAAACGACCCATCGTGCAGCGACTCGATGAAGTCCGACCGGCGGTGGGCCGAATGGAGGACGGCGCCGGTTGCGGCATCGATCTGAATCTCCCAGTCAGACGCCGACGTCACTTTCACCAGGCCTTTGTCGGGCCGAACGTCAATCCGTTTCACTTCCCGCCACGACTGGATCTTGGCGTCCTCGGCCCGGGTCACAATGGCCAGGATGTCGGGCAGGGTTAAGGCCGGTTCGGTGCCACCTCCGCGTTGCTCGGTCGGCTGAATCTAGGCGATTTGTTTCTTGAGTTGGAGCAGGATGCCGGTGGCAATGACCACCAAGAACGGCAGGGCCACGATGATCGAGGCCCAGTAGTGAATTTTCCGATTCAGAGCATTGAATGTCATGGCCCAAACCTAACAACGGTCAGGGTCTTACTTCGAGTCCGAAGAGGACCGACCGGCCGGCGGGCGGATTGCCGTTGTGTTGTTCGAATCGGGTCGAGTTGGTGAGGTTGTCGATGTTGAGATAGGTGGTGAGTTGGCGATTCACGTCGAACGAAAAGCTGAGGTAGGGCCGGACGAATCCCGGGTATTGAATCAGGTAGTCGCGTCGGCTGGGCTTGGCCGGCGTTTGGTGAGCGGCAACGGACGCGATCGTATTCCAGTCGTAGCCGGTCCACGAGCCGACGTAATTGGCGCCGATCGAAGCCTGGAAGTTCCGGGCGAGGTACGACACCCGCGCCGCTCCGGAGGCTTTGGGGATCTCGGGTAACTGATCGCCCTTCCAGAGCGGGCCGCCGTATCGCTGGCCGATCCGTTCGACTTGACTGCTGGTGGTGTAGAGCAGGGCGTCGAGCCCAAGTCGTCCGAGCCGGAGTCCGCCTTCGAGCTCGGTGCCCTTGTTCCGGATCGCACCGATGTTCTGGAACTGGTAGTTCGGGGCGAGGCCCGCCACGCCTGGGAGGTACACGGCCTGGATCAAGTCGGTTGCCCGTTGATCGAAGTAGGTAACCCGGAGGTAGCCGTCGGTGCCGGCGTACAGATCGGCGCCGACCTCGAACCCGGCCTGCGCCTCTGGGGCCAGAGTCGGGTTGGCTTCCTGACGGAGGATCGAGATCGCCATCGAGCGGCTCATCCCCGGTTCGGGGGGACGAAGGCCCCGTCCCCACCCGCCCCGAAGCCGGATCGCGAGGTCGCCGACATTGTGATTCCATGCCGCACCGACGCTCGGAGCCCAGGCAACACCATAGTTGGTTCCGAAGCTCGAATTCCATTCGGCCCGGGCGCCCGCATTCACGATAAAAGGGCCGGCGCGAAGCTTGGTCTGGATGAACGCCCCAGTATTGCGGTCCCGATCCTTGTAGAGGTCGACGTACCGATTTGCATCTTCGAGATCCCAGG
>JAYVJS010000173.1:0-3366 GCA_043769075.1 Gemmatimonadota bacterium
GAGGACGATGGGAGCCGGTTCCGCTGGCCCAGCCTCTCCCCGGATGGAACTCGACTCGCCTACATCGCGGCGGCATCTGAAGGGCGGACCTACCACGCCTTCGTCCGCGACCTGGCTTCCGGTGTGAGTGTGCAGTTAGGTCCGAACCAGGCGGCGGGACCCCTCTGGTCGCCGACTGGCGAGTGGATCCTCTACTCGGCGAACGGGCCCGGCGGCTACCCAGGCGCGCTCCACATCGTCCATCCAGACGGGACCGGCGATCGTGTGCTGGTCTCGGGGGCAGCCTACCTGGCTGGAGGGACCTGGTCGCCGGACGGGAAGTACGTAATCGCAGCGCGGGGGGACTTTTCGGGGGGTGGCCCCTTCAACGTCTTGGAGCTCATCGACATCGCGACGGGAAGCCAGTTTCCCCTGCCGTATCCTTCCGGTTGGTACGGCCCGAGCTGGCGTCAATGATCCTCAGTGCTAGCCGACTGGAGCCGCCGGTGGCGACCGACACTCGACGTAATAACTCCCTTTGCTGCTCGCTCGGGCAAACCCACAGTGGCCGCAGCGCGACGAAATCTATCAAGTGGACCGACTGCCGGCCCAACGCCTCCAGATCGCCGGGACATCCAGAGGCGTCAAGTTGATTGGACCTCAAGCGGCTCCCTTGACATTTGATCGTACTCGAATAATTATTCATGTATGATTGAGTCAGGTCAGATCATCGATCCGGTCACTGGACGGGCCCAACTCGCTGCCCGGCTCGCCGAGCCGGCGCCGGGTCGAATCCAACTCCTGATCGGGCCGCGCCAAGTCGGCAAGACGACCCTAATGCTGGATCTGGCCCGCTCATTGGGCCCCCGGGCCCTCTACTTCGCCGCTGATGGCCCCGAGGCGGAGCTTCCCGGCTCGTGGGAACGGCTCTGGCTCCGGGCCGAGGAAGTATCGGCAAACCACGGCAAGGCGGTCGTGCTGCTCGACGAGATCCAACGGATCGAGGAGTGGGCCGCCAAGCTCAAGGCCCAGTGGGACCGGTTCCGTCGGTTGAAGGTGCCCATCCAGGTCGTTGCAACCGGATCCTCGGCGCTGGACCTCGGCCGCGGCTCCAAGGAATCACTGGCCGGCCGGTTCGAGCGGATGGTGCTCCCACATTGGGCGGCTGGGGCGCTGGCTGAGGTTTTCGGGGTCCCGATCGACAACGCGGTCGACACGATCGTTAGGTGGGGCGGCTATCCTGGGACGATGCCGCTCACGGATGCCCCGGGGCGCCGGCTGGCGTACATTCGCGATGCGATCATTGAGCCCGCGATCGGGCGCGACCTCCTGGCGATTCATCCGGTCCGCCGGCCCGCGTTGCTTCGTCAGGTGTTCGCGCTCGCAGCCCGGGCCCCCGCGCAGATCGTCTCGCTGCAGAAGCTTCAGGGGCAGCTTCAGGACCCGGGCGCTCTCGAGACCATCGCCCACTATCTCGGGTTGCTTGAGGATGCCTTTCTGGTGGCCGGCCTTGAGAAGCACAGTGGCCGCACGATTCGACAACGGGCGGCGCCTCCCAAGCTTGTGGTGCTCACCCACGCCATCCTGGCCGCGCTCGACCCTCGCGGCGCACCGGATCCGATCACCGACCCAGCTCGATTCGGGACCTGGATCGAGAATGCCTGTTTGAGTCACGCCTGGAACGCGGGCCAACAGGTTCGGTACTGGCGGGAGGAACCGCTCGAGGTCGACGGGATTCTGGAGGGATCGTGGGGCCAGTGGGCGATTGAGGTGAAGACCGGCGAGTATGGCGTCCGCGATCTCGCTGGGCTCCTGGAATTCACGACTCGCTTTCCAGCCTATCGGCCGCTCGTTGTTTGCGACGAGGCCCACCTGCGGATCGCCAAGCGGGTCGGTATTCAAGCGATGTCGTGGCGGGAGTTCCTGGCCTCGAAGGGGCCAAGTTAGGCGCGATCGCACCCCCCGGGGAAGGGTTCGAGCCATTCGATCGGGCAAGCCAACCCCTATCGGCCCGCTCTGCCCTTCTGGTACTTTCTGGTCAACTCAGTATGGCTCACCCATGACGTGGCTCCCCTTCGGCATCGCCATACGCAAGCTCAGGCGCGAGCCCGGTTTCGCCCTGACGGCCGTGGTCACCTTGGGCCTCGGCATCGGCCTCTCGACCGCGGTTTTCACGATCGCCGATGCGATCCTGATTCGCCGCCTACCCGTCGGCGACCAAGACCGACTGGTCGTGCTCTGGAGTCAAACCCGGGAGCACACCGCCGACTGGCCCTTCGCGATCAACGACGTTCGCGAAATTGCCCGCCGTCGGGGCGCACTCGAACAGGTCGGCTTCGTCGGCTACTACGGCTCGGCGCCCCAGACGATCCAGGACGGCGACCAGGTCTACCGGCTCCGCCGGTCCCTGGTGTCCGGCAATTTCTTTGATGTGCTAAAGACCCGGCCGGTACTTGGCCGTGCCTTGCGAGCAGAGGACGACGTCGCCGGCGCCGCTCCCGTCGCGGTCCTGGGCCATCGGGCCTGGCGACAACGCTTCGGGGGTGACACCGCGATCGTCGGTCGTCAGCTCATCCTCCACGACAGCGGCCGAGCCTACCGAATCGTCGGTGTCATGCCGCAAGGACTCGACTACCCGGCCGCCACCGATTTTTGGGCGCCCCTCGTCGCGACCAGCACCGGAACGGCCGATTCGCTCAACTTGGTTTCGCTCTATTTGGTCGGCCGGCTTCGGGCCGGTGCCTCGAGGGCTGACGCGGAAGCCGAGCTCACGAAATATCTGCAACGGACTGAGGCACGGACTGAGGCGCCGGCATGGTCGCGAGACTTTCGGGGCGCGGGGGAAGCGCTTCCGACGCTACTACTCGGCCGGACCAAGCCGGCCGTCCTGATCTTCGCGGCGGCCGCCCTGGTGCTGCTGCTCCTCACCTGCGGCAACGTGGCCAATCTGCTCCTCGTCCGCGGGCTCGGCCGCGGCCGAGAATTCGTGGTCCGATCGGCGCTCGGCGCCGGACGCCACCGCCTGGTGGCTCAGCTCCTGTCGGAAAGCGCTCCGCTCGCGCTGGCCGGCGGAGTACTCGGCCTCGGCCTCGCTTTCGCGGCCGTGCGCGGCTTCGTCGCCCTCGCGCCCGGCGACATCCCCCGTTTGGACGAAATCCGCTTGAACGGCGCGGCGATTTTGGCCGCCATCGGCGTCACCGCCGCCGCCACCATGCTGTCTGCCCTGGGGCCTGCCTTCGCGACCTCGCGGGTCACGTTGCAGGATGCGCTTCGTTCCGGATCGCGCCAGAGCGGCGGAGGCCGACGGGTGCGGATCGTGGCCGAAGGCCTTGTCGCCGCCCAGATCGCACTCGCAGTCATGGTCTTGTTCGCCGCGGGATTGATCGG
>JAYVJS010000174.1:0-12789 GCA_043769075.1 Gemmatimonadota bacterium
TCCGGCGGTAGAGGCCTGGAAGATCCTCCGGCCGGTACCCCGCCCCGCGGGTGTCGATCCGGGCCGAGAACACTTGTTCCCGGTCATATCCGGGATCGACGGCCAACATCGCTTGCACGCTACGGACCAGCACGCCGGCCATGACCACTAACGCCAACGAGAGGCCGATCTGCCCGACCACCAACATCCGCCCGACCGATGACTGGCCCGGCCGCCCACCCATGACCCGCCCGCTCGACCGAAAGGCATCGAAGAGCTCGGTGCGCGAGATCTTGAGCGCCGGCGGCAACCCGAACAGCAAACCGGTCAACAACGAGATCCCGCCGGCTACCGCCAACAGCTTCCAGTCGAAGTGGAGCGGCACCGGGAGCCCCGGGGCCGTCGAACTCGACGCCGCCCGAAGGAGGGCCGCGGCCCCTACCCATGCGACGACTAAGCTGGCCACTCCGCCCAGCAACGAGAGGGTGACGCTCTCCGTGAGAACCTGCCGCAGCAACCGGCTCCCGCGGGCCCCTAACGAAATCCGCACCGATACTTCATGACTGCGAGCGGCGTTTCGGGCCAACAGCAACCCCGCCAAGTTCGCACAGGCCACCAGCAAGACCAGGCCGACGGTGATGGTGAGGAGCTTGAGCGGGTCGCCCAGATCGTCGCGGAGGTCCGAAAACCCCCGGGCAGCCGACAGCACCGCGAGATGCTCCCTGGCACCGAGTGCCCTTGTCGCCGAGTCCGCGTTCGCCAACCGTTGGTCAAGATCTCGGCGAAACACGGTCGCAAGCCTGGTCTCGAGCGCACTGGAGCCGGCCTCGGGAACCCGCCCGATTATTGTCAGCCATGAGATCCCTTCCTGCCCAAGCCACGGCTTCTCGTCGTCGGCGTCGCTGATGTTCGCGTTGGCGTAGTACTGCACCTCAACTTGCATCGTGAGCGGGACCCACGCATCGGTGACCCGCTCCATCCCGAGCCCAGTGAACCCCGGCTGGGCAACCCCCACCACGGTCAGCACCGCGCCATTGAGCCGGATCGAGCGCCCCACGACACTAGGGTCCGCTCCAAACCGCCGGGTCCAAAACGCATGACTCAAGACCACGACCGGATTGGCCCCCGCGGTTTCCGCGTCGCTTGGAACGATCAGCCGCCCCGCGGCCGCTTTGATGCCTAACAACGAAAACCAATCGCCGGACACCAATTGGGTCGCGGCTCGCTCGGCCGCCTGATCGGCGATGAAATTCATCCCGATGGTGGTGCTCATCGCCCCGAGCCGGACCCCGGTCGGGACCGCCGCCCGGAACCGCTCGAGGGCCGGCCCCGAAAATCGCTGGTCGTCGGGACTACCCTCGGCGCCCTGGCGGGTGAGATAGACCAACTCGGCGGCCCGGTCGACCGGGAGGAGCCGAAAAAAGAGCGCGTCGGCCACGCTAAAGACGGCGGTGTTCGCCCCGATCCCCACCGCCAGAGTCAGGATGGCCGCCAGGGTAAACCCCGGGGCTTTGCGAAGAGTCCGAAGCGCAAATCGGACGTCGCTGGCGAAGTCCTCCACCCACCGCGTGCCCCGGACATCACGGGTGTCTTCTTTCACCTGTTCCACTCCTCCCAAGGCTATTCGGGCTTGCCGGCGTGCCTCGACGGGCGCCACCCCGGCCGCAACGAGGTCGCGAATGTGCTGCTCAATGTGAAAGCCGATCTCGGCGTGTAACTCACGCTCCAAGCGGCGGCGCTGAAACAGACGGCCAACCCATGACATCGCTACCTCCGGGCTAGGTGGTTCCCAGCACCAGGACCATGATTTCCGACAACTGGCGCCAGTCGTTCACTTCGACCTCCAGTTGCTTGCGGCCTTTGGGTGTCAGCCGATAGAACTTGGCCTCTCGCCCGGTAGCCGTCGGCATCCACTCGCTCTTGAGCTGGCCCTTGTTCTCCAGCCGGTGAAGCGCCGGATAGAGCGAGCCTTGCGGAATCCGAAGCCGCTCACCCGAAATCAGCCGGATCCGCTGGGCCACCGCGTACCCATGGAGAGGTTCGTGGGCCAGGGTCTTGAGAATCACCATGTCGAGCATCCCCTGGAGGATGTCGGTGCGCCGTCGTTCCGTTTCGTCTTTCATACCAAGTCATTCTACCTATTGATAGGAAGTATGTCTAGGCGTCAGAGTCCTACGGGGCGGATTCGGCTGGGTTTCAAGCCGGGCCTCCCGTTATCATCAGCCGATGCCAAAACCCCTCCGTGTCGCCGTCATCGGCGCCGGCCGCTGGTCGGCCTCCGCTCATTTGCCGGGCTTCCACCGGTCCCCGCTGTCCGAGCTCGTGGTGCTCTGCGATCTCGACTTGGCCACCGCCGAGCAGCGGGCCAAGGAGTTCGGAATCCCGGAAGTCACGACCGACTATCGGTCGATCCTTGGCCGGACCGACATCGACGTCGTGGACATCGTGACCCGCGGCGACCATCAGGCCTTGGTGTTCGAGACCCTCGAGGCCGGAAAGCACTGCCTGGTCGAAAAGCCGGTTTGCCATGACTACCGGGAAGTCTGGCGGGCCCACCATCTCGCCGAGTCGAAGGGGCTCAAGACCAAGGTGGGGCTGACGTTCCGGTACGCGCCCGCGATGATGTATGCCTTCGACCTGATTCGCCAAGGCTTTGTCGGCGATCCCTTCGTCTTCAATGGCTATGAGCAGAACTCGCAATGGCTCGACCCCGACAATCCCATGGACAAGCGGATCCACAAGACCAAGCCAACCGGGGAAAATCCGTGGGGGGTCGATCCACGCCGCGAGGCGATCACGGTGTCGTCGTTGGAGGGCTACGGCGCCCCAACGATCGACATCGGACTCGAGATGGTCGGCAGTGATCTCAAGCAGGTGGTCGGCATTCTCTCGAACATGGTCAAGATCCGCCGCCGCACCAACCTTGACTCGATCCGCGAGCCGATCAACATCGACGACGCCGACATGTTCATGGCCGAAGCGGCCAACGGGGCGTTGTACTCGATGCAATCGAGCTACGTGACCGTCGGCAACTACCCCGGCATCGAGGCCAGAATCTTCGGATCAAAGGGCGCCATCAAGGTTCGGCTGGTCGAGGAATTCGGGGTGATTCAGACGATCCACACGGCAACGGCCGACCAGGTCGAGTTCGTCCAGCGTGAGATTCCGAGCTCATACTTTCCACCCGGGTTTCGGTCGGACGATCCCTGGAGCACCGCGTTCTACGGCAACTTGGTTCATAACTTCTGCGAAGAGATCACCTCCGGCACCCCGGCCAATCAGGGCAACTTCGCCCAGAGCGCCCGGGTACAGGAGATTATCAATGCGGTGGCGCTCTCCCATCGGCAGCGCCGCTGGGTCGACCTTCCGTTGACGGACTCCGAGCTTGAGCCGCCGGAAACCAGCCCGTTCTAGGAACTCGTCGGCTCGGAGCTCGACATTGGGGATGGGGCAGCCCGGCGGGACCAGACCCAAGGGGCGACTTCGCGGATTGACGGGAGCTCGACAATCGTGAGGCCGGCCAACGCCTCCGGCGGCACGTGTTCGTGCTGCCAGGTGGTGTGGTAGGGAAGATGAATCGCGGCACCACCGATTTCGAGCACCGGGAGCACGTCCGACCGGAGCGAGTTGCCGACCATCAAGAAGCGGCCGGGTCGAACGTTGTACCGGGCGATGACGGTGCGATAGGTCGCCGGGGTTTTGTCGGCAACGACTTCGATCGTGTCGAAGTACCGGGCCAGGCCGGAGCGGGCCAACTTGCTTTCCTGATCGAACAGGTCGCCCTTGGTCAGCAGGGCAAGCCGGCAGCCGGTGGCGAGGAACCCGATGGTATCCTCGACTCCCTCCAGCAATTCAACCGGTGCGGCAATCATGTCGTAGCCCCAGCCCATGATCTTCTGGATCTCGGCCCCGGAAATCCGGCCCTCGGTCAGCTCGACGGCGGTTTCGATCATCGACAGCACAAAGCCCTTGATGCCATAGCCGAAGTGCCGAAGGTTCTTGATTTCGGTGGCATGGAGCCGCTCGTCGATCCACTCGCCGGGATGGTACGGTAGCAGCAACTCCCGGAACTGAGCCTGGGTCGCGACGAACAGCGGCTCGTTGTGCCAGAGCGTGTCGTCCGCGTCAAAAGCAATCAGGTCGAACATGCCCCCTCCAGTTCGGCCACGCCCTCGCGAATCCTGAGGACGGCGGCTTCGAGGTCGGAGCTCGCCGACGCAAACGACAGCCTGAGCCGGCCTTCGCCCCAAGATCCGAACGCCAAGCCGTCAATCGTCGCGACGCCGTGATGCTCGAGGAGGTGGGTCGCCAACTGAGCCGAGGTCATCCGGCGGCGAGCCAGCAATTCAGAAAAATCGGGGAAGACGTAGAAAGCGCCGGCCGGGACCGGACAACGAACCCCCGCAATTTGGTTGAGGCCGGCCACCAACCGATCCCGGCGGGCCCGATAGACGGCAACCTGGGCAGCCACGCTGTCTTGCGGACCGGTCAGGGCCGCCACGCCGGCCCGCTGAATGAAGGGAGCCACACAGGTGAAACCATTGATGGCGAGGGTGGTGAGGCGCTCGACCCAGGGCTTGGGCACGGCCAGGTAGCCGAGCCGATACCCGGTCATCGCGAAGGTCTTCGAAAACCCATCGACGACAATGGTACGGTCGCGGGCCGCGTCAAAGGCCGCGAGGCAGGCGGCCCGCCCGCCTTGGTACACCAACCGGGAGTAAATGTCGTCGGAGACCACCGTGAGATGATGACGCGCTGCCACTGCGGCCAGCCGCTCGGTCCCCGCCGGACTCAACGCCCCGCCGGTCGGATTATTCGGCGAGTTGAGAAGGAGGACCCGGGTTCGGGCGGTGATCTTGGCTTCGATGTCGTCGACGTCGGGGGCGTTGGCGAGGTCGACCCCGTAGCCGACCGGCGTGGCGCCGATGAATCGGGCTACCGACGGATAGATCGGGAACCCAGGATCCGGGACCAACACTTCATCGCCGGCGCTGACGGTCGCCAGCATTCCGTAGAAGACCGCCGACTTGGCGCTCGGGGTGACGATGATCTGATCGGCCTCGAGTCGAACGCCGCGCGACACTAGATCAGCGGCAATGGCCTCGCGGAGTTCGGGAATCCCAGTCGGCGCCACGTATCGCGCGTCGCCGGCTCTGAGGGCGGCGATTGCCGCCTCCGTCACATGGGACGGCGCGGCCACGTCGGGGGCGCCCAGCTCGAGGTGAACGACCGACCGGCCGGTTCGCTCGATCTCGGTGGCCCGGCGGAACACGTCCAACGCCCCTTCGCCGGAAAGGAGATCAAGCCGGGCAGCCAATTCATCGGTCATATCGGTCTCCCTACATCATCAAGTCGCCACCGTTGATATCAAGCGAAGCCCCGGTGATGTACCCGGCGGCCTCGGAGGCGGCAAAACAAATCAAGTCGGCCACTTCGTCAGCGGTTCCTAGCCGGGGGACCGGGTACTGCTGCGCCAACTCCGCTAACCGCTCGGCTGACGCAGTCTCGCGGGTGAGTTCCGTATCGATCATCCCTGGACACACCGCGTTCACGGTAATCCCAAACCGTCCTAATTCCTTGGCGGCGGCCCGGGTCAAGCCGAGTAACCCAGTCTTCGAGGCGGTGTAGTGGGCGCCGCCAAGGGTGCTCACCATCCGCCCAGCGGTGGACGACAGGTTCACCACCCGACCGTATTGCTGCCGTTTCATCGTCGGAAGCGCTGCTTGGGTCAACAGAAAAGGCGCCGTTAGGTTCACCTCCAACGCCAGCCTCCATTCCTCCGGAGTGAGGTGCTCGAATCGGGTGCCGAGCGCGTGGGCGGCATTGTTCACGAGGATATCCAGCCGACCAAACCGCTCCACGACCTGGGCAACCATGGCCCCAGGAACCCCGGGCCCCGTGATGTCTCCCGGCACCGCCAAGGCGCGGTCGCCGAACTCACGCGCCAGCGAGTCTGCGCGGGCCGGGTCGCGGACGTTGATGGCCACCGAGGCACCGCGTTCGAGAAGCCGGGCCACGGTAGCTCGGCCGAGGCCGCGGGACGCTCCGGTGACCAGGGCGACGCGGCCGATGAAATCTTGGGGCATCGGGGAATATATCTCGGCGCTCGGCGCTCGGCATTCGGGGCTCGGGGCGGTTAGAACCATTGGCCGAAGCGGAGGTAGAGGGCGCGGCGGCCGGAGGTGGAGAGGCCGTAGGCTACGTCGATTGGACCGACGGGGGTGTCGGTGCCCAGGCCGAGGCGGGCGCCGGCGAGCCAGTCGGATCCCGAGGTGCCGGCGGCGAGGGTGAGGCGGATTTCGACGGGGCGGGTCAGGGCGTGGGCCAGCCGGAACGAGCCGAAGGCTTCGCGGGTGGTGCGTCGTTCGCTGAGGTGGAGGCCGGGGAAGCCTTCGTCGCCGCCGAGGGCGAAGGTTCGCTCCAGGGGGAGGCCGGTGGTAGCGGCGGCGAGGCGGATGGCCGGCAAGAGCCGGAAGCCCCCGGTTTCGACCGGCCATTCGGCCGAGAGTTGGGCGGATTGGAATCGTGCGGTGGCGATCGTCTCGGCGGTCAATTGAGGGCCGGTAAGCCATTGACGCTCAAATTTCAGTGACCCGCCGAAACTTGATCGCCCCACGACGCCTTGTCCGCCCCAGGAAAACCCGTCGGCGGCGAAGGTAATCGACCACGGCTCACCGAGCCGGAGTTCAACACCGGCCCTCAAGTGGGCTTCGCTGGTTCCGACGGCCGCCACTTCCAGTCCATTGGGGCGGAACCGGCGTACGTTCTCGGTCCGGAGGCGCATGGTGGCAATTGGGGTCAGCCGCGACCAGCCGGCATCGAAGTGCCACAGAGCGGCACCAAACAACTCCTGCTGGAACCGGCCGAACGACAGCACCCCGCTGCCTTCGAGGGTGGTGCCGAACATCCGCCGATCGAAGAGGCCAACCCAGCCCCGGAGGCCCATTTCATGGTCATAGGCGCCGCCGGCACCGCCGACGGTATTGGGAGATCCGATGCCCTCGATCGCGAAGGCCACCGAATCGGCGCCGCCCGAGGGGTTGAGCCACACACCCCGGAGCCCCTCGGCGTCGGCCAGGCCGATGAGCCGGTCGCGGAGTCGGGCCGGCTGGATTGGGCCACCAGGCACCAGGCGGAGCATCCGGGCCACCAACGTGCTGTCGGAGACCGACCCGCCGGCCAGGCTCCAGGATGACAGCGTCCCCGGTAAGGCGGGCACCGCGAGGGGAGGCACTCTCGTTAGGCATCGGGCGACGGCCACGGTGGTATCGACGGCCCGGCGGCCGCGGCGAAGGAGTTGCTCGACCGTGGCCGGGGTGAAGTCGAGACTCCGAAAACCTTGGACGTCGGGACGAATCATGACGTCATTGGCCCCGAGCAGAGCCACCGGTTGCTGGAACAGAAAACCGATCAGTTGATCGGCCAGGGCCAGCGGCGACTCGACATTGAGCGTCATGGACGAATGCTCGGTCACGTCCGACACGATCACCCGGTCCGCGCCGGCATTCCGCGCTTCGAGGACCGGGATGTTGGCCGAAAGACCGCCGTCAACCAGCACCGCCTCCCCGACGATCACCGGCGGAAAGACCAGCGGAATCGCGCTGCTGGCCCGGACCGCCCGGGCCAGGTCTCCCTCGCCCAAGACGACCGTCCGGCGGTCCCGAAGATCGGTGGCCACGGCCAGGAACGGGATCGGCAGCCGGTCAAACCGGCCCCGGGCCAGCAGATTGCCCCGGAGCATCGCGGCGTTGAGCCGGGCGTTAGGCTTGGTTTCGTCGACGACGCCGGTCTGGAGGGCAAAGCCGTTCCGGCCCCGGACCATGAATAGGATCGGGAGCCGGTGATCCCACGGATGAGGGGCGGGAGTCCGGAATGGGCTGACGACATCGGAAATCGGGAGGCTCCGGGCCAGCGAGTCGATCTGGCGGGCGCTGTAGCCGCTGGCATAAAGGGCGCCGACGATCGCGCCCATACTGGTCCCCACGATCAGGTCGGGACGGACGCCAAGGCTATCGAGGACCTGCAATACCCCGATGTGAGCCAGCCCCTTGGCGCCGCCGCCGCTCAGGACCAAAGCGGTTCGACCCGGCCGGCAGGCCTGGGCCGGTAGCGGACTAGTGGCCACGAACAGGGCGAGCAGACAGCCTGCCGCCGCCTTGTTCACCATTCGATGGGTCAGAATTCGAACCGCACGCGGAGGGTTGGGGCCGTCGAGCGAATGATCCTCAGTCGAACCTCCGTGGGTTTGGGGTTCCCCCGGTTTGAGGAACCCCTAACCAATAAGCCACCAGTGGAGCGACGGCAACCGAGCCCTAACGGGGGACCGCGATCAGCCCTTGGATTCGCTCGAAGGCGTTGAGCGGCATGATTCGGCGCCCGACGAGCTCGTCCTCAGACTTGTACGGGCGGCCCTCCACGATGCGATCGGCAAACCGTTGTCCGATGCCCGGAATCCCGGCCAACTCATCTCGGCTGGCCCGATTGAGGTCGACCGTCCCCGCCGGAACGGTCCCAGACCGGAGCGCTCGGTTCCCAACCGGTGTCGGGCTGGCGTAGAGGTGCTGCTTGATGGCAAGGTAGACGTTGGTCGGCATCACATGCCGCTCAACCAACTCGGCCCGAGCCCGGAACGGCCTAGCCCGGACGATTTTCTCGGCGTACAACTGGCCAATGCCGCGGAAGGAACGGAGTTCGTCGAGCGTGGCCGTATTTAGGTCGATCACCTTGGGGTCGGAACGGCCGGTAAGTGCCATGGCCGCGACTAAGGTCGTTGTGAGCATCGTCATTTTGTCGTCTCCGGTTTCTTGTGGTGGTTGCTTGCCCTCCTCCCTTGACGTCCGTTAGACCCAAAAGGTTGCAATTAGGAACGGAAGGGGCATCCGAGGGCGTTGCGGAGGAACGTCGCCGGCTCCCGCCGTACCCCGGTCCGGGCACTTTTGGGGTGGAAGTTGACCAGGGGTCCTGGCGTGGCCCCACAGAAGGGTTCGGGCCAACTCTTCCAGGTTCGCTCCAGGGCCTCGAGGTCGCAGGGTTCCCAGGTATCGTCATCGGGATGGCCGAAGGCGACAACCAAGGTGCCTTCATCACGGACCGGAACGTCGACAACCAGCCACGCCCGAAGGCCGGTTTCTGGGCACCGGCCGAAGAACCCCACCAACTCCGGGGTGGCGTTCTCGTTGTCGGGCGCGATGGCGGCCCGAATCCGGTGGGGGGTGCCGCAGGAAGGACACCGTTGGGTCAACATCGTTTCGACTTCGATTGTGGTAGCGAGCATCGGATCCCCCGTTGAGTGTTTCTTGACGACAACACGTTACGAAGCGGCGAATCGCGCAACAAGTTGGGAAAAAACCTTGGTTTCAGCTCGGCTTGGTTACGTCATCGATGGTGGGCGCCCCCGGCTGACTCATCCGCTCCATGCTCAGGGCCTGCAGAGCTCGGACGTTCTTGATGGCGAGTGCCTTTTCGAGCTTGACGCGGTGGAACTCGACGGTCTTGGTTTCGAGTCCGAGCAGGTCGGCAATTTCTTGGGTGGTTTTGCCGTGCCCCATCAAGATGAAGACTTGGCGTTGGCGACGGGACAAGACATCGAGCGGGTCGGTGAGTCGGCTGGAGACTTCCTGAAGCGGCCGGCTCCGGGTTTCGAATTTGGGGTTCCGATAGGTTCCCCCGGCGAGGACCGCGTTCACGGCGGCAAGGAGATCGGTGTCGGAGGAGAGCTTGATCACGAATCCGGAGGCGCCGGCTCGGAACGACTCGTCGGAGTAGATCTTTTCTGCTTGCATGGACACGATGATGACTTTGGTGGCCGGCAGCACCTGGATGATGTCGCGACAAACGTCGAGGCCCATCCGATTGGGGAGGTTGAGGTCGAGTAGTACCAGATCGGGGCGGTGCTTCTGAACGGCCTCGAGGGCTTTGGCACCGTCGTGCACCATCCCGACGATATCGTGATGGGGCTCGAGCATGGCCTTCATACCTTGGACCATCAACGCGTGATCATCGACCAACAAGAGCCGATGACGTCTCATAGCGGATCTCCTTTGCGGGGTACCCACGCGGTAAGGGTGGTGCCCTGCCCCGGCTGGCTGGTGACCGAAACCCGGCCCCGAACCGCCCGGAGGCGCTCATTGAGGCCTAACAGACCGAGTCCTTTGTTCTCGCTGCCCGGCTGGGCAATCCCAACTCCGTGATCCTCAATTGCCACGAAGACACCACTGTCGCGAAGACCCACGCGGACGGTTGCCTCGGTGACCCCCGCATGACGGACGACGTTCCGGAGACCCTCTTGGGCCACCCGGAATAGCGAGAGGGTGGCAGCCGGACCGACGGCGCCGAAATCAGCCGAGGGATCGGTTTCGACCGTGACCTTCAGATCATCGGAAACCGCCATGTCGGACGCAAGACTCTGGAGTGCATTGGGCAGGCCCAAATGATCGAGAATCGCCGGGTGGGCACGCCGGGCCATCCCCCGCACTTCCTCGGCCAGGTCATGGAGCTCTTCGCGAAGGCCTTCGACGCGTTGGGTCACCGCCTCTGACGGATCTGGAATGATCCGGCCCAAGGCGGATAGCTCGCCGCCGATCAGCGCAATTCGCTGAATGACGTCGTCGTGCAGCTCTCGGGCGATCCGGGCCCGTTCGGCGTCTTGAGCCTCGACCAGCCCTTGGCTGAACCGGCGGCTCTCTTCGACCTGTTTGCGCTGTACCGTGACGACCAGGCGGATCACGGTTCCGATCACGATGAACACGAGTGCACTGGCAAGCAGATAGACCCAAATGAGTCCGAACGGGGCGTCGGAGCTCACGAGACCTCCGGCACCGGCTGGAGCCGCCAGAGCCCCCGGGCAATCAGGAGATAGCCCGAGACATTTCCGACGGTGTTGACGGCGAACGCCGCCAAGGCCAGGTCGTTGCGAACCCCGAACACCTGGGCCCACAGCGGAGCCAGAATGACCTCAGTGCCGTAGATCACCATGATGCCGGAGGTGGCCCAAAACCAGAGATGATCGGTCCACCGCCCATCGGTGGACTGGACCCCCCCAAGCAGGGTATAGCCCGCCGCGCCCACCTTCACGAGGCCGGCGACCGGGAACGACAAGTAGCTGAATTCGGCTCCCCACCCCTGAATCCATTGGGCGGCGACCCAGGCACCGGCGAACACGGCCGCGATCCACCACACCACCCGCCGCCTGGATGGCGAGGGCTGCCACGACGCGAGCGCCACGATCAGTAAGACCGTCTCGAAAAACATCGAGCCTTCATTCAACAGCCGATTCGACCGCCCGGCAAAGACCAGCCAAAGTGAAAACGGGACGAAGGCGGCCGACACCGCCACTGCGGCGACCAGCCACCGCCCGCCCTGATCGAGCCGCCGCCAGCGAACCGCCCCGATCACCGCAACCAGCACGATGGCCGCGGTGATCAGGTGGCCGAGGTAAAAGCCTAACGGCATCGGTCAGAGCCTCTAGAAGTAGAGGATCTGGTCCTTCACGGGCGGACAGAACGGAGGACAATGGTATGGCACGTCGCCGATGGTACCCTTGAGGATATTGTTGCCCTTCGCGTCAAAGGCACAAAAAAGGATGGTGAACTCTCCCTCGTCGTTGATCCCGGGAAAGAACCGGATCCCAACGCAGGCCGGGTTGCTCAGGATCTTGTCGAAGATCTCCCGATTGTATCCCGCAGACCGACCGATGCCGTCGCAACCTAACACCGCAATCGCCCGCTTGCGCATCCGGATCGCGGTGGCATGGCTCACCTCATGGCGGCGCGCTTTATAGGGATAGGGGAAGGTGGTCTTCGGCGGCTTCGAGGTTGCCATGGCTCAATTCTCCGGTGGTAAGGCGTAGGATGGATCAATTTCGATCAACTGAGGGAAAGAACAAGCTAGGAAAAAACCTTGCTTTTTACGAGGGGGGAACCGGATTCGCCCGAAGCGAGTCGAGAACGAGGCCCCCGGCCCGGCCGTCGACCGGCAACCCAACCCGGCCCTGAAACGCCTTGATGGCCTCCCGAGTCCTTCGGCCCAACACGCCGTCGGGCGTCCCGACATCATACCCCCGGACGGCCAGCCGCTCCTGGACCTCGCGCCGTTCCGCCCGGGAAAGGCCCCGGTCGTTGGTTGGCCAGGGGGTGACAAACGCCGACCCTCCCTTGATCCGGTCGGCTAGGTGGGCGATGGCCAAACCATAGGACTCGGCGGCGTTGTAGGAATAGATCACGTCGAAATTGCGGAAGACCAAGAAGCCTGGCCCCTTCCGACCCGCCGGGAGTAACAGGGCGGCCTGATCCGAGCCGGTGAGCCGCCGCCCGTCGACGCGCTTGATGCCGGCCGCCGCCCACTTAGCCACCGGCCGCCGATACATTCGCCCCGCCTTGCCTTTGTATCGCGCGGGGACCAGGACCTCGTATCCCCAAGGCGCCCCGGTCACCCAGCCGTGTTGTTTCAGGTAGTTGGCGGTCGAGCCTAACGCATCGGGCACCGACCCCACGATGTCCCGGCGCCCGTCGCCGTCGGCATCCACGGCCAAGGCCAGGAAGGTGGTCGGCATGAACTGGGTCTGGCCGAAAGCACCGGCCCATGAGCCGACCAACTTCTGGGGTGGGATGTCTCCTCGCTCGATAATCTGGAGGGTCGCCACCAGTTGGTCACGAAAGAATGCTTGACGCTTGCCGAGACAGAAGCCGGTCGCGAGCGACCGGACCAACGGGCGCTGGCCCAGAATCCGCCCGAAGTCCGACTCGACCCCCCAGACCGCGACGATCGTTTGGCGGTCGACCCCGTACCGCTTTTCGATTGGGCCGAGCACCG
>JAYVJS010000175.1:0-16378 GCA_043769075.1 Gemmatimonadota bacterium
GGCAATGCCGTCAAGTTCACGGAAAGCGGCGAAGTGATCGTGCGGGTGTCGCGCGACCGCGAGGGACCCGAGGCGGCGATGATCCGGTTTGAAGTGCAAGACACCGGAATCGGGATGGACCCGGCCCAACAGGCAAACATCTTCCAAGCGTTCGTCCAGGCGGACGGCTCGATGACCCGGCGGTTTGGCGGGACCGGGCTTGGCCTGGCGATTTCGAAGCAGCTGATCGAGTTGATGGGCGGAACCATCGGGGTCGAGTCGGAGGCCGGCGTTGGGTCGCGATTCTGGTTCACGCTTCCGCTTCGGCCGGCGCCGGTCCGCGACCGCGACCTCGCGTGGGCGGCCCTCGAGGGCTGTTCAGCGCTGGTCGTCGACGACAATCGGACCAACCGGGAAATCGTCGAGCAAATGTTGGAGCGGTGGGGGGTCCGAGTTTCCACGGCGGCGGGCGCCGTCGACGCGCTCGGTCAAATGGATGCTCGGGCCCAAGCCGGCAACAATTTCGACGTGGCGATCCTCGATTTGATGATGCCCGAAGTGGACGGAGCCGAGTTGGCGGCGGCGATCCGGACCCGGTGGTCGGTCGGGTGCCCTCGTTTGCTGTTGCTTACCTCGGTCGATAACGGGGCGACACTCCTGAGTGGCCGGGCGCTGGTTGACGCCTGGATCACTAAACCGATCCGCCAATCACACTTGCTCGACGCGATGGTGACGGTCCTCTCACCCGCAACCCCGACCGTCGTCGCGGCAGGCCAGGCCGTCGGGCCGCTTTTGTTGCCGACTGGAGGCACCGCGCTCGTGGTCGACGACAACCCGATCAATCGGGCGGTCCTCCACGGTCTCCTCCAGCGTCACGGTCTTTCGATCGTGGAGGCGGCTAACGGCCTCGAAGCCCTCGTGATGGGAGCGACCGCGCGGCCCGATCTGGTGTTCATGGATCTTCAAATGCCCTTGATGGACGGCCTGGCGGCCACGGCGGAATGGCGGGCTCGGGAAGCCGCCACCGGGGCCCGCCGAACCCCGATTATCGCGGTAACGGCGTCAGTGCTGGTCGGCGAGCGGGAACGGTGTTTCGCGGCGGGAATGGACGACTATCTCGCCAAACCGTTCAAGACGGTCGACCTCGAGAGCCTGATGGCGCGGTGGGTCGGTCGGCTTCCGGGGCCAACGCCGCTGGTCGAGGAAGCCCAGCCACTGTTCGAACCGCTCGATCCCGAGGTCGTAGGCAACCTCCGGCTCCCGGAACGGGGCGGCTCCGAGGCGCTGTGGCGGCGATGCGTCACGACGTTCCTCGAGTATTGCCCCGACCGGCTGACCGAGTTGGACGCCGCGGCACGGGATGGCGCGGCCGCCGAAGTCAAAGCCATCTGTCATTCGCTCAAGTCAAGCTCCGGTATGCTCGGGGCCCGAACCCTCTCGGCGTTGTTCCTGGCGACCGAGAAGGATGCCCTCGCCGGCCGGGTCGACCGGCTGGCTGAATCCGCCACCAGTATCCGGGCCGAATACGACCGCGTCGTTGCCGCCCTTGCCGAGGTTGCCGTTCATGCCAACTGAGTTGACCAAGACGCCACGCCCGACGATCCTGATCGTCGATGACGAGCCGATGACCCGCACGATGCTCCGGGCGCTGCTCGAAGAGGCCGGGGCCACGGTGATCGAGGCCGCGACCGGCACGGAGGCGGTCACCCAGTTTGCAGCCGAACGGCCAAGCCTGATTCTGCTCGACGTGATGATGCCGGCCCCGAACGGGTTCGAGACCTGTCGAATGCTGCGAGCGCTGCCGAACGGCGGCGATGTCGTCCCGATTATGATGATGACCGGCTCAAACGATGTGGCCACGGTCAACCGGGCCTACGAGGCCGGGGCGACCGACTTTGAGATGAAGACGATCAGCCCGGTGGTGTTGTGGCAACGGATTCGATACTTGTTGCGGGCCAAACACCATGCCGACGAACTCCGGGAAAGCGAAGCCCGCCTGGCGACCGCCGAGCGAATCGCGCGGGCGGGGAGTTGGGAGTGGCACCCCCAATCCGGGGCTCATCGCTGGTCGCGGGGTCTCTACCGGCTCTTCGGAATGACGGCAAGCGACGACTCGCCAACCCACGATCTGTTTCTCGATCAGTTTCATCCCGACGAGCGAGAGCCGGTCCAGGCGGCCCTGGCGGCGGCCGTCGAGGCCGGAGCCGGATACGCCGGCGACCATCGGATCCGCCGACCCGACGGCGGGTACTGGGCGTGCCGGCTTCATGCTGACATGGACCGTGCTGCGGCCGTGCCCACCATGACAGGGATACTCCAGGACGTATCGGACCTTCGAACCGCCCAGGATCAACTTCGGGCGTTGGCCTTCTTTGACCAGTGCACCGGACTTCCAAATCGGAACCTGCTCCGGCAGCAAGTCGAACGAGTGCTCGATGAGGCCCGACGAAACGGCAGTCTGGTCGCGATTCTCTTTCTCGACCTCGACAACTTCAAACGGGTCAACGACACTCTCGGCCACAGTGCAGGTGACGAAATGCTGGCCCAGGTCGGGATCCGGCTTCGGGAAGCGGTCCGGTCTCACGACTTCTGTGTCTGGAATGAAAGTTCGTCCGGCTCGGTGCTGGCCCGGCACGGCGGCGACGAGTTCATCGTCTGCCTGGACGGAGTTCGGAAACCGGAAGACGCCTCACGGGTCGCAACCCGAATCCTGACGGCAATGAAGAAACCGGTGGTGGTGGCGGGGCGGGATCTTTACATGACGGTCAGCATCGGCATCAGCCTGTTTCCGCACGACGGCAACAACCCGGAGGAAGTGCTTAAGCACGCCGACGCGGCGATGTACGACGCCAAGAACTCGGGGCGCAATACGTTCCGGTTCTTCGATCGATCACTGAGCGCTCGAGCGTTCCAGCGCCTGGCGCTCGAAGCCAACCTCCGAAAAGCCATCGACGGGGGCCAGTTCACGATCGAGCACCAGCCCATCGTGGAAGTACCGACCGAGCGGATCATTGGGGCCGAGAGCCTGATTCGGTGGCGGCATCCGGAGCTTGGCGTCGTGGGTCCGACCGAATTCATCCCACTAGCTGAAGAAACCGGGGCGATCGTTGAAATCGGTGCCTGGGTGCTCGAAGAGAGTTGCCGCCGGGCCGCTGAATGGCACGCAGCCGGCCACGATCTGACCGTATCGGTCAACGTGTCGGGCCGGCAGTTCTGGCATCCGGAGATCGTGGAGCAGGTCAAGCGGGCGCTCAACACCAGCGGCATCGCTCCGTCGTCGCTCTGCATCGAGATGACCGAAGGGGTCCTGGTGCGGGACACCGACGATGCGCTCAAGACCCTCCACCGGCTCAAGGATCTCGGGATTCAGATCGCCCTCGACGATTTTGGTACCGGGCACTCGTCACTCCAGTATCTCCGGCGATTCCCGGTTGATCTGCTCAAACTCGACCGGGTCTTCGTCCGGGAGGTCGAGCGGAACGCGAGTGACGCGGCCCTGACCGCTTCGATTGCCGCCATGGCCCGGAGCCTCGGAATCGAACCGCTGGTCGAGGGAGTCGAGCGACCGGAACAACGCGACAAGCTCGCCGGCCAAGGGTACCGGCTGATGCAGGGGTACCTTTTCGGCCAGCCGCTCCCGGAGCCGGAATTCGTCCGGCGGCTGACCGGCGTCGCCGACCCGCGCGAGGCGGTACCGCACCTCTAGCGCTCGGCGGGAAGGGTGATATCTTCTCCGAAATCACCCTTCACTTTCGAGGTTTTCTGTGCGGAAGCTCCTCACCGAGTTCATCGGGACGTTTTTCTTGGTCCTAACGATCGGGCTCACGGTCACGGCCGGGTCTCAATTCGCTCCAATCGCCATCGGCACGTCGTTGATGGTCATGGTCTACATGGGCGGACATGTATCCGGAGCCCATTACAACCCAGCCGTGTCGCTGGCCGCCGTGATGCGGGGTGCCTTGCCTGCCGGCGAATTCATCCCGTACGTCGTGAGCCAAGTCCTGGGGGCGACCGTGGCGGCATTCGTCGTCAACCTGATTACCGGACAGACGTTCGCCCCGGCCCCGAGCGCCAATGCCTCGACGACCGCGGTCTTGCTGGTCGAGATCCTCTACACCTTCGCGTTGGCGCTAGTCGTTCTCAACGTGGCCACGGCGAAGAAGACTCAAGGCAATTCCTACTACGGACTCGCGATCGGCATGACGGTCATGGCGGCGGCGTTCGCGGGCGGCGGGATTTCCGGCGGCGCGTTCAACCCCGCCGTCGGAATCGGTCCCACCATCATCAATGCGACGATGGGCGGCGGGAGTTGGTCCGCGCTTTGGTACTACTTGGTCGGCCCGTTCATCGGCGGCGCGTTGGCAGCCGTCGTGTTCAAAGTCCAGGAAACCGACGTCTAGGTCGCTAGAAAGTAATCTTCGCGATTCGGCCTTTCGGGCCGGAGATCCACCCGACTCCGGCCCGACCGAATCCGATGCCCCAGTAGTCGTTGGAATCGAGCGTCGTCCACGCCTTGCCATTGTCCGCCGACCACGCCGCCCCCTTCATCCCGATCGCGATGACGGTCATCGACCGGGACTGAACGTAGGCGAGGCCGAACACCGCGCCGCTAAACGGGGGCCGGGTGCCGGCTGACCAGGTTCGACCCCCGTCCGTCGTCACGGCGATGTTGTCGGAGAATAGCGTCGGCTTGGTGTAGTCGCCGCCGCCGGCCATCCCGATTTTCCGGTTGCGAAAGGCCAGGGTCGAGATCCCCTCCGACGCTCCGCCCCGCAACATCGGCGGCTCGAACACCTCGGCTCTGTCGGTCCCGAACCTGACCACCCGACCGCCCTTCGCGGTACCGACCCAGACACTCTGGTCTGACTGAAGAACCACGCAGGTGCCGCTCGCCGCGAAGGCGCCTTCACCGTCAATCGCCGGCAACTTGGCGCCTGGTGGAGCATAGGGCGCCCAGGTCCGGCCCCCATCCTTGGTCTTGAGCAGGGGGAAATACCCGGCCACCGCATCGCCCACGACCACGCCGACTGAACCCCGGAAATCGATGCAATCGAAGAACCCCTTGGGATCCGGATTGGTCCACACCAGCGTCCAGTTGGCCCCGCCGTCCTTCGTGTGATAGAGACGGGACTTGTCGCCGGGACCGGCCGCGAGCAACACGGCGCGATTGGCATCGAATCCATGGACATCGCGGAACTCGAGGGAGTCGGCACCCGGAACCACGCCGGCCTGCCACGTCGCCCCCCCATCTACGGTCCGGGTATAGGTGCCGCCGGTCCCGCTGGCCCAGGCCACTCGGTCGTTCACCGCCGAGACCGCCTGGAGCCGGACGGTGGTGCCGGAATTTTGCTGTTCGATCACTGGGGCCTGAACCAAAAGGACCGCGAGGACGATGGCGCTAGACATGGTTTTTCTCCTTGGTTGAACAATCGCCGCGCCGTCGATGCGGAGCAAGCGTTCGGTCGGTATCTTAGGCGCTATGATCCCATTTGCTTCGGTTTTGGCCGTGGCCCTCGGGGCCGCCCAGTCCCTCTCTCCGCTTGAAACCCGGATCAAGGCCGCGGTGACGGCCCACTACGACTCGGCTGTCGGCCTGCTCGCGCGAGTCGTAAACATCCCGGGCGGAACCCTTAATCTCCGCGGCGTCCGCGCGGTCGGACAGGTGTTCCAGCGGGAATTGAGCGGACTGGGATTCACCACTCGTTGGGTGGCGTTGCCGGCCGCGCTGGGCCGAGCCGGCCACTTGGTGGCTGAGTACCGGGGACCGCGGTTCACCGCCGGCGGCAAGCGGCTGCTGCTAATCGGCCATCTCGACACCGTGTTTGAGGGCGCGGGACAACGGTTCGTCCGGACCGATTCCGTGGCCCGGGGAGCCGGCACCGCCGACATGAAGGGCGGTGACGTCGCCATGATCCTGGCCCTCAAGGCGCTCAAACAGGCCGGCGCGCTCGACCAAACCCAGATCATCGTGATCATGACGGGCGACGAAGAAGCCGCCGGCCGGCCCCTCAGCATCTCTCGAAAAGATTTGCTCGACTTAGCCCGCCGGAGCGACGTCGCTTTGGCATTCGAAGGCGGTAGCGCGGCCAGCGCGACGATTGCCCGCCGAGGCGCGTCGGGGTGGATTCTGACGGTGAAGGGCCGGCAAGGCCATTCGAGTGGGATCTTCCGCGACGAGGCCGGATATGGGGCGATCTTCGAGGCCGCCAGGATCCTGAACGAATTCCGGGAGCGACTGGCCAAACAACCGTATCTGACGTTCAATCCAGGGACGATCGTCGGCGGAACCGACGTCTCGTTCGACAGCACCGCCGTCAGCGGTACCGCCGCAAGCAAGACCAACGTCATCGCCAAGCAAGTCGTCGTGCAGGGCGACCTTCGCTCTCTCACGCCTGGTCAACTTGACTCCGCCCGGGCCGTGATGAAGGACATCGTGGCCAACAACCTCCCGGGAACCAGTGCCAAGATCTCGTTCGACGACGGATATCCCGGGATGCCGCCGACCGATGGGAACCGGGCCATTCTGTCGGTCTTCGACCAGGTGAGCCGGGATCTCGGGTACCCCGCAATCGAGGCGCTCCCGCCCGAGCGGCGGGGAGCCGGCGACGTCTCGTTCGTGGCCCCAATCATCGATGCGATCGACGGGCTCGGCGTCGATGGATTTGGCGCCCACGCTCCCGAGGAGGGGGTCTATCTCCCCTCGCTCAAGATGGCCGCCGAACGGGCCGCCGTTTTGATGCTTCGACTGTCACGTCCCCGGAAACCGACCACGAGCGACCACTAGCTTCTTCCAACGGAGGCGCCCAATGACCAGCCGTCAGACCGACCTCGAACTCTCCCGGCGGCATTTCCTCGGCGGGATGACCGGTGCGCTGGGCCTCCTGACCCAGAAACCGGCAGCCGCCGCTCGATCGTGGGTCCAAACGCCCGACGTACTTCAGGCCCCCGACGAGTACGACGGCCTCGCCAAGCTCGCCAACAACGAAAACCCCTACGGGCCCCCCGAGTCGGTGATGAAGGCGATGACCGGGGCCATGAAGTATGCCAACCGGTACGGCTATCCGGACGGAGGCATCGCGGAGGCCATTGCGATGCACCACGGGGTTGGCCGGGACCACGTGCTCCTTGGGGCCGGCTCGGGCGAGATCCTCGACGTGGTGTGCACCGCGCTGCTTCAAGACAACCGGAAGATCGTCAGCGCCGAGGTCTCTTACGATGTCCTGTTTCAGCACGTCACCGCCCTCAAAGCCGACCAGATCAAAGTGCCGCTGCTGGCGGACTTCCGGCAGGACATCCCCGGGATGATCGCGGCCGTGGGGGCGAACTACCGCGACGTTGGGATGGTGTACCTCTGCAGCCCAAACAACCCGACCGGGCGAATCGTGACTAAGCAGGAGGTGGCCCAGCTCCTCGAAGGGATTCCGAGCGACGTGCCGGTTCTGATTGACGAGGCGTATTTCCATTTCGTCGATGACCCGGACTACGCCACAGCGGTGCCTTTTGTCATCGAGGGGCGGCCGGTGATTGTGGCCCGGACTTTTTCGAAGATCGCGGCTTTGGCTGGGATGCGCCTGGGCTACGCCATCGCGCCCACGGGCCTGTTGCAACGGATGCGACCCTACTCAGTCGGTAGTATCAACGCGATCGTGAAATGGGGAGGGGTGGCCGCGCTTCAAGACACGGCATCCCAAGCCTGGGTCAAAAGGACGACCCTCGCGCTCCGGACCCAGACGGCGACGGCGCTGGCGGCCCACGGCTACCCGGTGGTGCCCTCCGAAGCCAATTTCTTCTTGGTCGGGGTGCGCCGTCCGGTAGCGCCCGTTGTCGCGGAGTTCCGAACCAGAGGCATCCTGGTCGGCCGGCCTTTCGCCGGGCTGCCCGAGCACCTCCGGGTGTCGGTCGGCACCGCCGAGGAGATGGGACGGTTCGTGACCGCGTTCAAAGAAATCTTCCCCGCCGTCAGCGGCGGCTAGGGGAGCCGAAGCGCCACCAACGACGCGGTGGCCCCGGCACCGGTTGCAAACACGATGTACTGATGACCCTCGTGCATGAACGTCATCGGAACCGCCGTGGTCCGGGAAGGAATCTCCACGGCCCCGACCTGTTTCCCGGTGGCCTTATCGACGGCGTACAACATCGGGGTGGCGTCCGGTACGCCCCCGCTTCGACCGGTCCCATAGATGACCAGCGTCTTGGTCGTCATGACCTGAGCTTGTCCACGGCTTGCACCCGGCGGCAGGGTCACCCCGGCAAACAGCGGATCCTTACTGGTAATGGTGGGCTGCCCGCCGTTGGAAGTCCACCAAGTCTTCTCGCCGGTGTTGAGGTCGTATCCGGTGATCCCGCCTAACGGTTTCGGCTTGAGAATCGAGACCCCCCCGATCGTCGGGCGGGGCCCCCGGTCGTCGAAGCTCCCACCCCGATCGGACGGGGCGGTATACCCGGCCGGCGCCGGCAACGCACCGAGCAAGCCACAGCTGTCCCGCGGCGAGCTGTAGCGAAACTCGGAACAGGGATCCTTCTTGAGCGTGATGGCGTCGACCCCCGTCAGGGCGGCCACGTACAGCATCCCGGTCTCCGGATCCACCGCTGCCCCCCCGTCGATGTTGACGCCTCCGCTGGCCCCTGGGGCATACCATGAACACGGCAAGGCGCTGGTACCGTCGGAGGCCGACCCCGGAATGAAGTAGGGACCCATCCGGCACTTGCGAGCAATCGCCAACGCTGAGTCGCGGATTGCCGGGGTGTAGTCGATCAGGTCCTCGGCTTCGAGCCCCTGTTGGGCGAAGGGGGCTGGGCGGCTCGGGATCGGTTGGGTCGGCCAGGTCGATTCACCGGGAATGTCGGATTGCAGCACCGGGGTTTCGACGATCGACCAAATCGGAGCGCCGGTGGCCCGGTCAAGTACGTAGGTAAAGCCCTGCTTGGTGGTCTGGGCGATGGCCTTCCGGCGTTGACCGGCAACGGTGACATCCAGCAGATTCGGCGCCATTGGTGTGTCGTAGTCCCAAATGTCGTGATGGACCATCTGGTAGTGCCACTTTCGCTGCCCGGTTTTCACGTCGATGGCAACGACACTATTGCCGAAAAGGTTGGCCCCGGGCCGATGGCCGCCGTATTCATCCATGAGCGGCATCCCCACGGGGATGTACACCAGACCAAGCTCCGGGTCGGCCGAGTAGGTGGCCCACGGATCGTTCTTCCCGACGCCTTCGGTGCCGATCTTGGAGCCGTTCTTCCAGGTGTCAGCCCCGAACTCGCCCGGTTGCGGCACCAGGTTGAATTTCCAAAGCTGCTTCCCGGTCCGGATGTCGAAACCGCGGACAAAGCCTGGAATGTTGCGGACCCGGATCGGATAGTATCCGTGAATCTAGGAGTTGCCGACCACGATCACCCCGTTCACGATGATCGCCGGAGAGCTATTGGCAATCTGTCCGAACGCCGGGTCGATCCCGACCGTGCCGTCAGCGCCGGTCTTGGTAATCGGGTCCCACTTCTCCCCGGGCTTAGCGCGGCGAGCGGGCGCGGCATCGGAAATGATCAAGGCGCCGGAATCATCGACCGCCAGCGGTACTAGCGGCATCCCGAGGCCGTCCATCAGATCGACAACGCCGTTCTTGCCGAACTTGGGGTCGGGCACCCCGGTCTTGGCATCGAGCGACGCCATATGGTAGCCCGGGGTCACGACGATGACGCGCTCTTCCTCACCCTCGGTCCAGTAGGCGAGACCCCGGCCGGCAAACTGTCGGGGAGCCTTCTGCCACCGGATCCCCTCGTCGAGCCGCCACATCCACAGAGTCTCACCTGAGGCCGGGTCGAGGGCGGCGGCCACCCGGCGGGTGGTGGCGACGGTAAACAGGCGCCCCTTGGCGTAGAGCGGAGTGGTCCGGTAGTACTCGTCGCTTCCAAACGCGCCGACGCTCCACTGCCACACTTGCTTGAGGGAATTGAAATTCTGGGCGTTGACCTGGTCGAGTGGTGAGTATCGAGTGCTCCAAAGATCGGCGCCCCAGACCCGCCATTCGCCGGCGACATTGCCCCGCGTTTGGGCGGAGACGGAGGTCACGGCGGCAATCGAAAGGGCCGCGAGCACGACGGAACCGCGGGTTCGCATAGTCATCAAATCACCTTTTCAGTTCAAGACGGATTCGGGCTAGGCCCGCTGAATCCAGTGGCAGCTCTTTCAATCCCGCCGGCATCCCGTTCACCTTGAGGAGGTAGGCCACCACGCGCCCGTACTCCCGCGGCGACAGACTGCCCGGCTCGCTCTTCGGCATCGACTCGCTGACGTAGTGGAAAAGATCCCAGAGCGGTCGTCCATCCCACTTTGCCACGAACGCCGGCCCAGTGTGGGTCGCCGCAGAGTGGCAGCTGGCGCAGTTCAACGCGAAGATATTCTGGCCCAACGCTACCTGGGCCGCGGTATAAACCCCCAAACGAGTGGACCGGACCGAGTCGGCCGGCGCCTCCTGAGCTCCGGCCCAAGTCGGCGACGCGGACACGGCGAGTATGCATCCCACCAGGAGTCGGCGCAAGCTAGCCGGCCGCGCCAACGGGAGGATTCTCGGACCGGGCCGGACGAGCCAGCCGCCGGGCGAGTCCCTGCATCAGCCAACCTGCGCCGGCCACAATAGCCAGCAAGGCCAGGGCCCGAAGAGCCGTTCCCAGTAGGACGGCGTCGAACACCGGCCGCGGAACCTGATATTGCCGAAGGACCGACCACCGGTCGGTCATCCAGTGCCACGCGCTGTGCGCCACCAGCGCCGAGAGCAGAATCGCCGCCGCCCGCTCCCGGCCCAGCCGTCGGAAGAGCCAACCCAGCACGGGCACCGTAAGGGCCAGGACCAGCAACTGACCGAGCTCCACGCCGACATTGAAGGAGAGGAGCGCCGCTCCAAGGTGAGTCCCGGCGAATTGGAAGGCACTCTGGAGGCTAAAGGAAAACCCGAACCCATGAACCAGGCCGAAACCGAATGCCAGCAGCCACCGGCGCTCGAGGGACCCTCCAAGGATGTTCTCGAAGGCCATCCAGACGATCGACCCGGCAATCAGGACCTCGATCAGCGGTGGAAACCACAGTCCCGACGGCGCCAGACCGAGGGTCGCGGCAATGAGGGTGATCGAGTGGGCCACCGTAAACGACGTGACGATCGCCACCAGGCTCCGGACCCGACGAACCGGGATCACCAGACAGAGCAGAAACAAAAGGTGATCGACGCCCTCGAGAATGTGGCGAAAACCCATTTGAACAAACCGCCATGCCGCCTGATACCACCGAGGGTCCAGCAGAACCACGCCCGGATCGCCTACGAACAGGTACGCTCGTTCGGCATCAGCCGGCGACTGGGGCAGAAACCGAAGTACCGTGGTAGTTTCGAGCCCGAGGCGGGCGAGGGTTGGCCGGATCGAGAAATCCGACTGATCCGAGCCGATCGGATACTCGAACAAGACGTCGAGCATGGCCTGGCCCCAAAACAACTCGGTGTCGGCGGGCAGCGGCGGCCCGGTGAGATGGGCCCGGGCATCGAGGTAGCCCCGGAACGACTGATCGGAGGGCAGGGCCAGTTGAGTCGCGATGATCTTTGGGTCGGGAAGAAGCCGGCCGTTCTCTCGGAGCTCGATCGAACCGGCAATCCACAGTCGAGCCGCCTCTCGGAGCAGCGGGGCCGTGCGCTCGAGATCGAGGTACCCCGGGCCACGAGTGGGAAAATCGATATCCCGCATGGCCTCAAGAGGCGCCCTAACGACCAGCCAGAGCCGCTGTCCCTCTGGTTTGAGGAAGGCCCGCACCGCGACCCGGGCCGGGATTTCGTGGGCGGCGGCCACCGAGGCACCGGATAGAAGCCCGGTCGCGACAAGGGCCGCCAGACCGAGCCGGTATGTTCGGCGTGTCATGTCGAGAGTATACTCATTCCCAGCCCATCAGGCACTGGGCCCGGCCTTCGTACCAGGAGAATCTGGATGACCCGCACCCGCAGTCTCATTCTTGGCATCGTACCGGTGGCGCTGATCGCGGCCTTTGGCGTCGGACGAGTCGCTTTCAACCGTCCATCAGCCGAACAAGGCTCGGTCGCCCCAGCCTTCGAAGTCGACCCCCTGTGGCCCAAACCCCTGCCCAACCATTGGATCTTGGGTTCGACCGTGGGCGTCGGGGTCGATTCGAGAGACCACGTCTTCATCATCCACCGGGGACTCTCGACCCTCGAACCGCGGACCGAGGCCGGTGCCGAGGCCACGCCGCCGCTCGGTGACTGCTGCCGGGCGGCCCCGCCGATTCTCGAATTTGACTCCCAGGGCAACTTGGTCAATTCGTGGGGCGGCCCCGGATCCGGGTACCAGTGGCCGGTTTCCAATCACGGGATTTCGATCGACGACAAGGACAACGTTTGGATCGGTGGCAATGGGCGGGACTCGGTCCACTCGGATTCCCAGATCCTCAAATTCTCCCACGACGGCCGTTTCCTGATGCAAATCGGGCAGCCCAATCAGCCCAACAACAGCAACAGCCTGGACCATTTCGGGCGGGTAGCCAAGATCTCGTTCGATCCGGCCGCCAACGAGGCCTACGTGGCGGACGGCTACGGCAACAAGCGGGTGGCCGTTCTTGACATGACCACCGGCAAGATCAAGCGGTTCTGGGGTGCCTACGGCAAGAAGCCCGATGACGCAAACCAAGGGCCTTATGACCCCGATGCCCCGCCCGCCCAACAGTTCCGCAACCCGGTCCATTGCGCTGAGCCATCCAACGACGGGTTGGTCTACGTCTGCGACCGGCCGAACGACCGGATCCAAGTCTTCAAGAAAGACGGGAGCTTCGTCAAGGAGCAGCGGATCGCGCCCCGGACGTTGAGCGACGGCTCGGTCTGGGACATTACCTTCTCCCGCGACCGGGCCCAGAAGTACCTTTACTTGGCCGATGGCAAGAACGAAAAGGTCTACGTGATCGACCGGCAATCGCTGGAGATCCTCACCAGCTTTGGGGACGGTGGCCGGCAACCGGGCCAGTTCTTCGCGGTCCATAGCATTGCGACTGATTCGAAGGGCAACATCTACACCACCGAGACCTACGAGGGGAAGCGGGTCCAAAAGTTCGTCTACCGTGGCCTCCGAGCGGTCACGAAGAAGGATCAGGGTCCGGTCTGGCCAAAACGTTGATCTGGCGCCACCTTATGTCGCAGTCTCTACCGCCACTGGAGGTCTGATGCCCCGGTTTTTCAAAGTCTGCTCGCCGCTTCTCGCCCTGCTGCTCGTTGCCTCGGCTGCCGAAGCGCAGTCTGGATCAATCCAAGGCCGCGTCACCGATAGTGCCGGGGGGGCCGTGATCGGTGCGGCGGTTACGGTCGACCAGTCGACGCTCCGGTCCGTGACCGACGCCCGGGGCCGGTACTCATTGACTGGAGTGCCCGCCGGGTCCCGAGCGATTCGGGCGCGAGCGATCGGCTACCTACCGGTTACCAAACCCGTCACCGTCACGGCTGGCCAAACCGCCACCGTCGACCTCACGCTCGCGCGATCGGCCGTCGAACTGGCGCCGCTCCAAGTGGTCGTCGGGTCCCGCGCCAGGCACACGGCGGCTGAGGAGTTGGCGGTCCCCGTCGATATCTTCACGTCCGAGGAAATCAAGCGGCTCGGGACCACCGAGACGAGCCAGATCCTGGCCCAGTTGTCGCCGTCGGCGAACTTTCCGAAGCAGGCGGTTACGGACGGGACCGAAATCGTCCGACCGTTCACGCTTCGAGGCCTCTCGCCCGATCACACCCTCGTCATGATCAACGGTGTGCGGCGGCACCAAACGGCCCTGCTCAACGTGTTTTCCAACGGATCCGCCCCAGGGTCGAGCGGCGTCGACTTGAACGCCTTCCCTTCGAGCGCCATCGACCGGATCGAAGTTCTTCGAGACGGCGCCTCGACGCAGTACGGCTCCGACGCCATTGCCGGGGTCGTGAATATCGTGCTCAAAGAAGGTCAGTTCTCGCCCTTCATCAACACCTCATACGGCGGGTATTCGACCGGCAAAGGCCCTGATGACGGGGGCAATGCCGACATCAACGGCGGCGTCGGCCTCAAGCTAGGACGGGGATCGCTGTCACTGTTTGGCCAGTACCTGAAGCGGAACCCAACCAACCGGGCCTGTCCGGACGGAAGCTTCTCCGATATCAACGGTCTCGCCGACTCGGTCGCCAACTGCGAGGTCGTCATCAAGCGGAGCGGCGTCCCGCAGCCGAACGTGCACTGGGGCGACGGGCTTGAGCGGGATATCCAGACGTTTGCCAACCTTCGGCTCCCACTGAATGCATCCGGAGCATCCGAGTTTTACGCGTTTGGTGGTTATTCCGACCGCGACGGCACCGGGAACGGTTTCTTCCGCAAGCCGCAGAACTCCCGCAACTGGTCTGAGATCTACCCACTCGGTTTCCTGCCAGAATTCCGGCCCTCCGTCATCGATTATTCGGCCGCGGCCGGCATCCGGACTAGCACCGGGGGTTGGTCGGTCGACTTAGGCGCCTCCTACGGATTCAACAGCTTTTCGTTCGATCTTCGAAACACCCTCAACTCCTCGCTCGGCCCGAGCCTGACCACTCCAACCGCTCCGGGCAAGGATGGCATTCTCGGCACCGCCGATGACCCGGGCATCCCGAACCAAACCGCGTTTGACGCCGGCAAGCTCAAGCGCGGCGAGTTCGTGGCGGGCGTAAACTTGGCTCGTAGTGTTGACATCGGCCTGCCCCGCGCGCTCAACATTGCCTTCGGCGGAGCCTTTCGGCGGGAGCACTATGAGGTCATCGCGGGCGAGCGGGCGTCGTGGATCAATGGGTACCACCTGACCAAAGACAGCTCAGACATCGCCCAGGCCGGCTCGTCGGTGTTCCAAGGTTTTGCCCCGAGTGATGCGAGCACGAACAGCCGAACGAACGTCGGCGGCTACGTCGATTTGGAGACCGAGCTCAGTTCCAAGGTCCTGATGAACGTGGCCGGACGGTTCGAGAGCTACAGCGATTTCGGGCAGCGGGTTACCGGGAAGGCCGCGATCCGATACCAGCCCTCTAAGAAGGTCGTCCTCCGAGGCGCCTTGAGCACCGGGTTTAGGGCTCCCGGGCTCTCGCAAAGCTGGTACAGCCACACCACGACGGCCATTCAGAACGGCGTCCTGATCGAGATCGGCAACTTCCCGGTCAACAACCGGGCCTCCCAGATCTTCGGAGCCACCCCGCTCAAGGAAGAAACGTCGTTCAACGCCAGCACGGGCCTTGCCTACAGCCCGAGCAACAACGTGACGATCACCCTCGACTTGTATCACATCAAGATCAACGACCGGATTCTGCTCGGCGCCACTTACGACGGCAGCTCCGATCCGGTCGTGGCGAAAATCTTGGCGGACTCAGGCGTGGCAAACATCGTCGGAGTTCAATTCCCGACCAACGCCCTCGACACCAAGACCGACGGCCTCGACCTCACCGCCAGCTACCGGCTGCCGTTCGCGGGCGGAACGCTCGACCTCTTCGGATTGTTCAACTACACCAGGAGCAGGATCACCCGAATTTCCCCGCTCCCAGCGATCCTCAAAGGGACGCCGACGATCTACACCAGCGCCCTCGATAGCGTGACCATCAACACGATCGAGCGGAACCGCCCGGATCGACGGCTGAACTTCACCGCGACCTACTCGGTCGGACGATTCCACGCGTTAGGCAGGGCGTCGCATTACGGCAGCTTCCGCGACGGCAGCCTCGACGGGATCGAGACCTTCGGCGCCAAGAATCTGATCGACGCCGAAATCGGCTACAACTTCGCCTCGATCAACTTGTCACTCGGGGCTCGGAACCTGTTCGACGTCTACCCGGATCCGGTCACGGTCGAGGCCAATACCAACAACGGTACCTTCCCCTGGCCGGGCGCGTCGCCGTTTGGTTACAACGGCCGCTATCTGTACGCCCGGGCTGAAATCCTGCTCAACAAGTAGCACCATCACCATGACGGCCACGCCCCGAGGGTTATTCCTACTCCTCGGGGCGTTGGCCGGATGTGGCGGGCCGGCTCCCCGAGTCTTGCTGTTCAGTCACACCGCCGCCTTCCGGCATCAATCTATTCCAGTGGCCCAGGCGGCCATTCGTACCCTCGGCAAAGACCACGGCTTTCAGGTCGACACCACCGAGGACGTCCGCTACCTGACCGAAGACTCCCTCCGCCATTACACGGCGGTGATTTTCCTCCAGACCACCGGAGCGCTCCTCGAGCGGCCGGCCCAAGTTGATCTCGAACGCTTCATCCAGGCCGGCGGAGGCTTCGTCGGGATTCACGCCGCCGCCGATGCGGAGTACGACTGGCGGTGGTATGGCCGGCTGGTTGGCGGGTACTTTAACGGCCATCCGGCCATCCAATCGGCCAAGTTGAAGGTGGC
>JAYVJS010000176.1:0-15164 GCA_043769075.1 Gemmatimonadota bacterium
GGACTTGTTCTCCGACCCCCCGCCCTTGGCCGCGAGCTTCACCTCCACCGTGTCGCCCGGGACGATCTCGGTGTGGACTACGGCGGGGGTGTTGTCCCGGGTGTTCTTCCGGGTAAACGCGGCGTCGGCCACGATCGAGGCGCGGAGGACGTTGTCGGGCAGCAGATAGGCCCGCCGGACCCCCTCGTCGACCATTTCCTGGACCGACAGCTTCGCGTCCCACCGAACATTCATCCCGACCTTGAGGAAGACCACCACGATCCCGGTGTCTTGGCAAATCGGCCGGTGCCCTTCGGCGCACATCCGGGAGTTGGTGAGAATCTGCGCGATGGCGTCTTTGGCCGCGGGGCCTTGCTCTCGCTCGTAGGCTTCAGCGAGGGCGTGGATGTAGTCCAGCGGATGGTAGTAGGAAATGTGCTGGAGCGCGTCCGCGATGGACTGGATGAAGTCGTGTTGTCGGATGGTCGCCATGAAGCAAGATAGTGCCGTCAAATCCGCCGCCGTAAGGTCAGGGAAGGAGCCGGAGACCACCTTAGTAACCAAACTCCGCGAGACCACGATGCGCCGGTACTTCTCCCTTCTTCTCCTGATTCCCCAGGGATCACTCGGGGCGCAGGCTCCGCTCGCTATCCGGGATGTAAGGCACCGGCGCGCCTCCCAGGCTCCATCAAACCGTCCTGCTCGCCGGCCGGCTTGCTGCCGGCCCGGCTTGGGGGGCTCCGGTTCGCAAGAACGCGGCGATCACGTGTCACCCCAATACCGACGCTTGGCCGCGGGCTTGGCCGCCGGGCGTGGCTTCGGGAGATGCTCAGGCTCGAGCCAACTGGTGACCAGGATGTCCATGTAGGCGCGCCGGATGGCCTTCGCGTCGGCCCGTTCGCTCACCACACGGGACATCCAACGGAGGCGGTCCAGGCGCACTACGTCGAGCATCCGGAGGCTCAAGCGGTAGCCGTCAGGAAAGGTCGACGAAGTGTAGCCTAACGTGAGCGAGTCGAGCCTCGAAGCGCCGGGGATCGTCCCCGCGAAGTCGGCCTGCTGGACGTTCTGGAAGCCGACCTCGAACCGGTACGTCGGAGCCAGCGGGTACGGTGCAAACGATGCCAATTTTTCGATGGCGGCCTTGGCGGCCCGTTCGATCGAACTCTGGACCTCGGCTTGTGGAATCGTATCGGCCAGTGCCCGGGTCCGGGCCCGCTTGACCACGGCGTACTCCGCCAGCGGTAGCTCCTCCTTGATCTGGTCGCGGAGCACGTTGTCGCCCGCGATCATATGACCGGGATCTTGAACCGGGCCGCCGAGAGCGCGATCAGGGCACTCTCGGTTATCCGGGCACCGTTCACGGTATAAATCGGTTCGAGGGTCACGGTATGGGCCATGAAACCAGCCGAGTCGGCCCGAGCGTGCATCCCGACGCAGACGATGGCCTGTCCACAGCCCGGCCGCCGCCATCTCCGGATAGACGTGCCACCGCCCCGGGATCAGGGAGCCCTCGGCGTTGTGGGCCCCGGAGGATTCGGCAATCCGCGCGGCGGGAATCGGCTGTTCGTAGGTGCTGTTCGTCGTCCCGGCGGGGTCGAGTACCAATTCCTTGAGGAGGGCGGGAAACGGCTTTCCGGTGGCGTCCATCAGCACCAGTTGCATGATCGTGGTCCCGCCGCCCGAGTATCGCCAGATCGCGCCTGGAAAGGTGTCGACCCGAACCGCCGGCGTGTTTGCCCGGGGCTTCTTGCCGTCGAGCACCTCAGGGACCGGGGCAGCGTGTCGGCCGCCCAGGTAGAGCACGCCCGGCTGGCGGGTACTAGCTGGTAAGGGGGACGGTGCCTCGCATCCCGTCTGGGTCCACCAGCCGGGTGAGCCGGGCACCCGTACGTCCGCTTGAACCGCGGCGGCAAGAGCGTCGTCATCGAACGACGGCGCCTGCGAGTCGGGAAGCGCCAGAACATAGAGTCGATCGTACGGTAATGACTCCACGGTCCACTCGGGCCGGGTTTGGGCGTAGTCGGCGACTTGGATCCGGCGGGGCCCGGTCAGGCCCACATCGACCCCGGCGAGCCAGAGCGACTGTGCCGAGTCGGCGGAGTATGGCGGGGTGAGTTCGAACGTCCAATCAGCCCCCGATCGGGTCCACCGCTGGGCCGCCCCCCCGACGAGTTGGCCGGTGCAGTCGTACCACACCAGCGGCTGGTCGGCCGCACGCGTCGCGATTGCGAGCCCAGCGTTAGGTGCTCGATCGCCGGGCCCGGCCGAGCTGAACGCGATCCGAACGGTGTCGAGGCGCCTCCAGGGCCCGGCGGTCAGGTCCGGGCATCTCGCGGTCGGCGGCAACAGCAGAGGCGGCGCCGAACAGGCGTTGGCAGCAACCAACAATGGCCGACACTCCCCCAGCTTAACGAATTGCTAACGCTCTCCCGCCACCCGGTAACCCCTCCTTCACACGCCGGCCCATAGCTTGTTCCTCGTCTCTCACGGGGAACGCCCCATGGACGTGGTTGCCCTGCTCATCGTGCTCTGTTTGGCCCTCGCCAGCTTCGGTCTGATCCGGTTGGTGGAGCGGCTATGACCGTCTGGCATCTTGCCGGCGCTCTCGTGGCGATCGGGTTACTGGCATATCTGGGCTATGCCCTCTTCCGCCCGGAGCGGCTCGAATGACGACCAACGGTCTCCTGCAGATTGGCCTGTTCTTTGGTCTCCTGTTGCTGTTGTCGCTGCCGTTGGGCATCGGGATCGCACGGGTCGTGGATGATGGTCCGGACGGCCGACTGCTCCGGCTCATCTACCGATTGATCGGCATCGATCCTACGCACGAGATGTCCTGGGGCGGGTATGCCCGCCACCTGCTCACCTTCAGCGTCGCCGGCGTCGCGATGGTCTACTTGCTCGAGCGTCTCCAGGGTCTGCTGCCGGGCAACCCCGATCACCTCGGTGCCGTGTCGCCCCTCTTGGCTCTCAACACCGCCATCAGCTTTGCCACCAATACGAACTGGCAGGCCTACGGCGGCGAGAACACGGTGAGCTACCTGACCCAGGCCGTGGGACTCACGGTCCAGAACTTCGTCTCGGCGGGGGCGGGGATCGCGGTCCTGGTGGCGCTGGTCCGCGGGTTCCGGCGGGCCGGGAGTCCGACGATCGGCAACTTCTGGGTCGATCTAACCCGGGCTACGATTGGCGTCCTGATCCCGCTCGCCACGGTCGTGTCGCTGGTCCTGGTGTCCCAAGGCGTGGTGCAGACCTGGCGCCCGGCGGCGGCCACGGTCGGGCTCGAATCGGGCGCGGCACGGACCGTCGCGCTCGGGCCCGTGGCGAGTCAGGTCGCCATCAAGCAACTGGGCACCAACGGCGGCGGGTTCTACAACGCCAATTCCGCCCATCCACTCGAGAACCCGGCGCCGGCGACGAACCTGGTCGAATTGCTCTCGATCCTTCTGGTGCCGTCGGCGCTCTGCTTCACGTTCGGTACGTTGCTCAGGGATTGGCGCCACGGCTGGGTCTATTGGACCGCCATGGCCGCTGCGCTGATTCCGCTGGTCGTCGCGACAGCGGCGCTCGAGCAGCGCGGAACCCCCGCGCTGGCCGCGGCCGGCGCCGACGTGATGCCGTCGGAGTTGGCGCCGGGCGGTAACATGGAAGGGAAGGAGGTCCGCTTCGGCATCGTCAACTCGGCGCTGTGGGCAGCGGCGACCACGGCGGCGTCGAACGGCTCCGTCAACTCGGCTCACGACAGCATGACGCCGCTGGGCGGCCTGATCCCGATGTGGCTGATGCAGCTTGGGGAAGTCATCTTCGGCGGCGTCGGCTCGGGGCTCTATGGGATGCTGTGCTTCGCGCTGGTGGCGGTCTTTCTGGCCGGATTGATGGTGGGACGGACCCCGGAGTATCTCGGCAAGAAAATCGAAGCGTTCGAAATGAAAATGGTGGCCCTCGTCATCCTGGTGCCGGCCGCCACCGTCCTCCTCGGCACTGCGCTCGCGGTGGTGACCGACGCTGGCCGGGCCGGGACTTTCAACCCCGGCCCCCACGGGTTCAGCGAAATCCTCTACGGCTTTTCCTCCGCCGGCAACAACAATGGCAGTGCCTTCGGCGGGCTCGGCGCCAACAGCCCGTTCTACAATGTGAGTCTGGCTGTCGCGATGTGGCTGGGCCGCTTCTTCGTGGCCATCCCGGTGCTGGCCGTGGCCGGCTCGCTGGCCGCCAAGAAATCCATCCCCGCTGGAGAAGGAACCTTGCCCACCACCGGGCCCCTGTTCGTTGGTCTGGTGATCGGCGCGGTCGTTCTCGTCGGTGCGTTGACCTTCCTGCCGGCCTTGGCCCTCGGCCCAATCGTCGAACACCTCACCATGAGGCTCCCATGACCCGGCCGTCGAAGGCGAATCTGTTCGAACCGGCCTTGGTCCGGCAGGCCTTGGCCGACGCCGTGGAGAAGCTCGATCCGCGGACCCAACTCCGGAATCCAGTCATGTTCGTCGTCTGGGTGGGTAGCGCCTTCACGACGGTCCTCGCGTTCGCCGGCGTGGCCGGCCAACCGGTCGGCGACTCGGCTTGGTTCATCGGCGGAATCGCGGTCTGGCTTTGGTTTACGCTGTTCTTCGCCAACTTCGCCGAGTCGATGGCCGAAGGCCGTGGCCGGGCCCAGGCCGAATCGCTTCGGAGTACCCGGCGGGAGATCATCGCCAAGTGGGTGATGAACCCGAAGGATCGCAACGCCCACATTCCGATGCGGGCAATGTCGCTCGAGAAGGGCTTCCACGTTCTGGTCGAGGCCGGCGACCTCGTTCCGCTCGACGGCGAAGTGGTCGAAGGAGTTGCGATGGTCGACGAGAGCGCCGTCACCGGCGAAAGCGCGCCGGTCATCCGCGAAAGTGGCGGCGACCGGAGTGCCGTCACCGGGGGCACCAAGGTGATCTCGGATTGGCTCCTGGTTCGGATTGCCGCCCATCCCGGCGAGAGCTTCCTCGATCGAATGATCGGACTGATCGAGGCCGCCAAGCGGCAGAAGACTCCGAACGAAATTGCCCTCGACATCCTCTTGGCCGGGCTCACTATCGTCTTTCTCTTGGTAACGGTGACACTGCTGCCGTACTCGGCCTACAGTGTCGCGACGGCGGGGCGAGGGTCGGTGGTGACGCTGACGGTGTTGGTCGCGCTGCTCGTGTGCCTCATTCCGACCACGATCGGCGGGCTCTTATCCGCCATCGGCATTGCCGGGATGGACCGGATGATCCGGGCCAACGTGATCGCCACCTCCGGACGGGCGGTTGAGGCCGCCGGCGACGTCAACGTCCTCCTTCTCGACAAGACCGGCACGATCACGCTCGGCAACCGCCAGGCCACCCGATTCGTGGCTGCTCGTGGCGTCTCGGAGGCGGCACTGGCGGACGCGGCCCAGCTGGCGTCGCTGTCGGACGAGACGCCCGAGGGCCGCAGCATCGTCGCGCTGGCCCGAGAGCAACATGCCGGGACGGCGTTGAGTCCGGCCGATCCCGACGCGCGGTTCGTGCCGTTCACCGCCCAGACCCGGATGAGTGGGATCGACACCGGCATGCGGGTCCTTCGCAAAGGCGCCGGGGACGCCATCCGGACCCATGTCGAGGCCCTGGGCGGCACGATGCCGGCGGATGTGCTCGAGGCCGTCACCGTCATCGCCAAAGGCGGTGCCACCCCGCTCGTCGTGTCGGACGGCCCCCAAGTGCTCGGCGCAATCCAGCTCAAGGACATCGTCAAGGGCGGCATCAAGGAGCGGTTCGAGTCCCTGCGCGCCATGGGCATCAAGACCGTGATGATCACCGGCGACAACCCGCTCACGGCCGCCGCTATCGCCGTCGAGGCGGGGGTCGACGACTTCATTGCCCAGGCAACGCCGGAAGCCAAGCTGGCGCTGATTCGGAGCTATCAGGCTCAGGGCCTCCTGGTGGCGATGACCGGCGACGGTACCAACGACGCGCCCGCGCTGGCCCAGGCGGACGTGGCGGTGGCGATGCATTCGGGAACCCAGGCGGCCAAAGAGGCCGGGAACATGGTCGACCTCGATTCCAACCCGACCAAGCTGATCAAGATCGTCGAGACCGGGAAGCAGATGCTGATGACCCGGGGCGCGCTCACGACGTTCAGTCTCGCCAACGACGTCGCCAAGTACTTCGCCATCATTCCCGCGGCCTTCGCGTCCACCTACCCGGCCCTCAAGGCCCTCGACCTCATGAGCCTCGGCTCGCCGCGGAGCGCCGTGCTGTCGGCGGTGATCTTCAATGCCCTGATCATCGTCGCCCTGATCCCGCTCGCGCTGCGCGGAGTCACGTACCGCCCGATCGGGGCGGCCGCGATCCTTCGCCGCAACCTGGTGGTGTACGGCCTTGGCGGGCTGGCGGCGCCGTTTCTCGGAATCAAACTGATCGACCTGACATTGGTCGCGCTGGGCATCAAGTGAGGCGAACCATGCGCACATTCCTGGCCCCTACTCTTCGCGCGGTGCTGGTGCTCACGGTCCTCACCGGCCTCGGCTACCCGGCCCTCATCACCGGCCTGGCCCAGTTGGCCTTTCCCGATCAGGCCAACGGCAGCCTGGTCGTCGACGAAGGACGGACGTTAGGCTCCCGGCTGGTCGGGCAACCGTTCCACGAGGCCGGGCACTTCTGGAGCCGCCCTTCGGCAACCTCGCCCGAGTACAACGGCTCGGCCTCGGCGGCGTCGCAACTCGGTCCCACCAGTCCGGTGCTCGACTCGGCCGTGCGGGCGCGGGTGGCGGTGCTGCGGGCCTCAGGCGCGGTCGGGCCGATCCCGGTGGATCTGGTCACGGCCTCGGGCAGTGGACTCGACCCCGACATTTCCCCCGCATCGGCCTACCTCCAGATCGGCCGGGTGGCCCGGGCGCGCGGGCTCGACTCGAGCCGGGTTCACCAATTGGTGGCGGACCGGGTTCGAGGCCGGACCTGGGGCCTGTTGGGCGAACCGCGCGTCAATGTGCTCGAACTCAACTTGGCCCTCGACCGGATCAGCCGATGAACCGACGCATCGTGGTTCTGAGCGTTATGCTCATCGGGGCCAGCGCGGGGGGGGCCCGAGGGCAAGACTCGACCGCCTCCCGGATCTCCGTCTCGGCGTTCATCGATGCCTACTACGCCTATGATTTCGGCCGTCCGCCGGGGCGGGATCGATCGTTCGTGACTCAGGCCGTCCGCGCCAACGAGTTCAACCTGAACTTGGCGCACCTGGCCGTGGCCCTCGACCGTTCCAACGTCCGGGCCAGGCTGGCCCTGCAGGCCGGCACCTCGGTGCAGACCAACTACGCCGCCGAACCCAGAACCGGCGTCATCAGCGGTTCGGAATTGGCCCGGCACATCGAGGAGGCCACGCTCGGAGTGCGCGCCGCCCACGGAGTGTGGATCGATGCCGGGATCTACCTCAGCTACATCGGGTGGGAAGGCTGGGTTTCGGCCACCAATCCGACCTACACCCGGTCGCTCGTGGCGGAGTTCTCGCCGTATTACCAGAGCGGCGCTCGGATCACCTGGACGGCCTCGAAGCAGGTTACCATCCAGGGTCACCTGATGAACGGCTGGCAGAACGTGTCCGAGAACAATGACGCCAAGGCAATGGGCGTGCGGGTCGACTACAGCCCGTCGGATCGCCTGACGTTGGTCTACGCCAATTTCGTCGGCAACGAGCAACCGGCGGGCACTCCAGCCAAGACCCGCTTCTTCCAGCAAGGGATGGCCAAGGGTACGGCCGGGAGGCTCGGGTGGCAGTCGCAATTCGACTACGGGCGGGAAGGGCGGGGCGGCACGACGCGGGACTGGTACGGCTGGGCGGCGATCGGTCGGTGGTCATTCGATCCGGCGACGGCACTGGCCCTTCGGATCGAGCGCTACTCCGACCCGGGCCAGGTGATCGTGGTCACCGGCAGGGCCGATGGGCTGGTGGCATTCGGAGAGTCGGTCGGAGCCGATCGAATCCTTTCCGGCGGGGTGCTCTGGCGCACCGAGGCACGGCGGATCCGGGCCACGGCGCCGTGGTTCGCCGAGGATGGGCAAGCCGGACGTTCGAAGGTCAACGTCTCCCTGGTAACTTCCCTGGCGGTGACATTCTGACGACCTCGGGGTGAAATGACCGATCGCCGGCCCGATCCGGACGAACTGCTGGCCCGAGTCAAGGAGGCGGAAGCGCGAACCCGGCGCGGCCGCCTCAAGATCTTTTTTGGTGCCGCCCCGGGCGTCGGCAAGACCTTCGCCATGCTTCGGGCGGCCCGGATCCAGGCGGCGACCGGGACGGACGTGGTGGTCGGGGTGATCGAGACCCATGGCCGGGCGGAGACCGAGGGCCTACTCGACGGTCTCCCTGAGGTTCCGAAGAAACAGGTCGACTACCGGGGCGCCGCCCTGCCCGAGTTCGACTTGGACGAAGCCCTCCGGCGCCGGCCGGCCTTGCTCCTGGTCGACGAGTTGGCCCACACCAACGCGCCCGGCAGCCGGCATGCCAAGCGATGGCAGGATGTCGACGAGGTGTTGACGGCCGGCATCGATGTGCACACCACGCTCAACGTCCAACACATCGAAAGCCTCAACGACGTCGTCGCGAAGATCACCGGGATCGTCGTCAAGGAAACGGTCCCGGACGCCGTTTTGGCCCTCGCCGACGAGATCGAATTGGTCGATGTCTCGCCGGAGGTGCTGATTCAGCGGCTCCGCGAAGGGAAGGTGTATCTCCCCGCCACCGCACAGCGGGCCCTCGACCAGTTCTTCCGCAAGGGTAACCTGCTCGCTCTCCGGGAACTGGCGCTGCGACGGACCGCCGACCGGGTCGATGCGCAGGTGCGGGACTATCGCCGGGACTTCGGGATTCGCGAATCGTGGCCCGCGACCGAACGGATCCTCGTGTGTGTCGGTCCCGATCCATCGGCGTCCCAGTTGGTTCGAGCGGCCCGCCGGATGGCCGAGCCGAACGGCGCCGAGTGGTTTGCGGTGCTGGTGGAGACCGGCACCGCGGCGGCGGCGGACGACGCCCTTCGACTCGCCGAGTCGCTGGGCGCGACGGTGGTCCGTCTGTCCGGCGCCAGCGTGGCCGATGAGGTGCTGGCCTGGGCGGGGGAGCACAACATCACCCGGATCGTGGTGGGGCGGCCGGCCCGCCGTGGCTGGCGGGACCGGTTCCGGGGTTCGCTTGCCGAAACGCTGGTGGCGCGGAACCCCGGGGTCGAGATCTCGGTGATCACCGGCACCGACGAGGGCCGCCCAGTCGCCCGGGCGTCCGCGCCCCGGCCCCAGCCGCGCACCGCGTACTGGCTCGCCCTCGGTGTCGTCGGGGTGGCCACCGGTCTCGCGTTCGCGCTGCGGAGTGTTCTCAGCACGGCCGACGTCGCGATGATCTACCTTCTCGGCGTGGTAATCGTCGGGGCCCGCTCGCGCACCAGACCGGCGGTGCTGACCGCCATCGGCAGCATCGCACTATTCGATTTCGTCTTCGTCCCGCCCTACTACACGTTGGCCGTCTCGGAGGCGTCTTACGTTTTGACGTTCGGGATGATGCTCGGCGTCGGCGTGGCGGTGGCTCGGCTGACCGGCCGAATCCGCGAGGACGCCGACCGAATCCGGCAGCGCGAGCGGGAGACCGCCGCCGCCTATGCCCTGAGCCGGGACATCAGCAAGGCCGCCGACATCCCGGGGATCGAGCGGGCCGCCCGGAAGCACCTCGAGTGGGCGGTCGGCGGCCAGGTCCAGATCTACCTCCGCGACGGCGCCGGGCAGCCGGGCGAACTCGACGCGGTGGCCTCCTGGGTCCTCGAGAACGGCAAGCCGGCCGGCCCCGGCACCGCCACCCTGCCGAAGCAGCCGGCCCTCTACCTTCCGTTGATGACGGCGGGCCCGCCCCTCGGCGTGGTCCGGATCGAACGGCCTAACGTGGACGAGTTGATGGACACGGCCCACCGGCCCCTGCTCGACGCCCTGGTGGCCCAGGCCGCGCTTGGATTGGAGCGGGTCCACCTCGGGGTCACCAACGAATCCGCCCGGCTCGAAGTCGAGGCCGAGCAGCTCCGGACCAGCTTGCTGAGCTCGTTGTCGCACGATCTCAGGACCCCACTCGCCAGCATCGAGGGCGCTGCCAGCAGCTTGCTCGATGGCGGTGCCGAGCGAGCCGCCGGCATCCGGAACGAACTGGCGCGGACGATTCTCGACGAGTCGCGGCGGATGAACCGGCTAGTCGGCAATCTGCTCGAGATGGTCCGGGTCCAGTCCGGATTACTGGCCGTGCAGAAGGAGTGGCAGCCGCTCGAGGAGGTCGTCGGCATTTCGCTGCTCCGCCTTGACGATCGGCTCGCGGGCCTCGAGGTTTCCGTCGACCTCCCGTCATCCCTTCCCCTGGTGCCGATGGACAGCCTCCTGATCGAACAGGTCTTCATCAACCTGCTGGAAAACGCGATCAAATACGCGAACCACGGCGGCCGGATCGACATCAGTGCCGAGACCCGGGATGGGTCGGTCGTCGTGTCGGTGGCCGATCGCGGCCCCGGCATCCCGGCGGGCGAGGAGGAACGGATCTTCGACAAGTTCGGCCGCCTGGGCGACGGCTCGGGCGGCGGCGTCGGTCTTGGCCTCGCGATTTGTCGCGGAATCGTTCTGGCGCACGGGGGACGGATCTGGGCCGAGGCCCGAACCGGCGGCGGCGCGGCGTTCCGCTTTGCGCTGCCCATCGAGGGGACCCCGCCCGCGCTCACCGCCGCCGAGGAGGGCTGAGCATGGCCACCGAGCCCCTGATCCTGCTGATCGAAGACGAGCCGCCGATGCGGCGGTTCCTTCGGGCCGCACTCGGGGACCTGCCGTACCGCCTGATCGAGGCCGATACCATGCGGAGTGGTCTCGCCATGGCGGCGAGTCACGCGCCCGATGTGATCCTGCTCGATCTCGGCCTCCCCGACGGCGACGGGATCGACGCCACGGCCACGATCCGCGAGTGGTCCACCACCCCGATCATCGTGCTGTCCGCGCGTGGCCTCGAACGCGACAAGGTGGCCGCCCTCGACGCCGGCGCCGACGACTACCTCACCAAGCCATTCAGCGTGGGTGAACTCCTGGCCCGGATCCGAGTGGCCCTTCGTCACGCCGCCTCGACCGGGAAGCCGGATCCGATCGTGACTGTCGGCCCACTCCAGGTTGATCTGGCCGCCCGGATCGTGTCGGTGGACGGCGGAGAAATCCACCTGACGCCGACCGAATTCAAACTGGTGGCCGCGCTGGCCCGGTACGCCGGCCGGGTGCTGACCCATCGGCAGCTGGTCAAGGAGGTCTGGGGCGGGCACTCGACCACCGCCACCCAGGCGCTCCGAGTCCACATGAACCAACTCCGCCACAAAATCGAGGCGAATCCCGCTCGCCCGGCGCTACTGATCACCGAGCCGGGGGTCGGCTACCGCCTCAAGGACCCAAGCCCGCGGTAAGCCCCGAGGGACTTCAGCCCGGCCCGATACTGGCCGGATGACTCGTCTCCCGCGCTCCCTCGGCACTGCACTGCTTTTCGCCCTCACCCCTGTGGCGGGGAAAATGGAGGCAGGGCAGCGTGGGTGAACTGCGCCCCATTCTCGCGGACCCCATGGAGGTAGCCCTTTGAGGTAGCCGGGATCGCGCGGGGTCCGGTTGAATGGCGGGTCGAGCAACTGGATCAACCGGGCCTCCGTCCGAACCAGGTGCTGCTCCACCGCCGCCGCAGTCTTTCTTGGCTGGGCAAGCCTGGTGCCGGTCACCGAGGTCGCCGCCGTGACCGTGGCCCTGGGCTGGCTCTCGGCCTGCGCGTCCTACCTCCGCCTCGGTCCCACGCCGCGGGGGCGGGTGGCGGCGATCGCCGGCCTCGGGGTGACGGGTCTCATGGTAATGATGAAGGTATGCCGTTGGTGCCCGGTCTCTCACCACATGAAGACAACTGTCGAGATATCTGACGCGCTGTTCGCGGAGGCGCGCCGGGTTGCCCAACGCGAGAGTCGGTCGCTTCGGGCACTGATCGAGGAGGGCCTCCGATTGGTGGTCAGTCGTCGGCGAACCGCCCGGGGGCAGTTTCGGCTTCGGCGGGCTTCCTTTGGAGGCGAGGGGCTCGACCCCGGGCTCGAGTCGGAGACCCCCGGTCTGGTCTTGCTCGGAGAAACGGAAGGATATTGGCCGGCCCTCCGGGCCACCGTGCTGGATGGGGGGCCGTCGGCGGCCAAGTTCACGACGCCGGGATCGCGGCCCTTTGCCATCACGGAGTTGAAGCGCTGCGCAGCGCCGATCGTGACTTCGGTCGGTATACCGGGATTGCCACCCGCAGCCCACTGGCCAAGTAGCTCGGCCGAGGGTCCTTCGCCACGAGGGTGTGGTGAGGTACCCGGCCAGGGGCACGCTAGAGGCTGGTCACCGGTCCTGACCGGCTGGCGGGGGCTGTGGTGCCCTGGCGAGCGGCAATTCGAACCAGAAAGCAGACCCGCGCCCCACCGAGCTTTCGACACCGATGGTCCCCCCCATCAGTCTGATCAGTTGGGCCGCGATCGCGAGTCCGAGGCCGGTTCCGCCAAACCGCCGAGTCGTGGACGCATCGGCTTGGACAAATTTCTCGAAGATCCGACCGGTCGACTCGATCGGGATACCGATCCCGGTATCGGTGACGCGAACCCGAACCGGCACCACCCCGCCGACAACCGACCGCTCTTCGACCTCGACAGAGACCCGACCCTGGTTCGTGAACTTGATCCCGTTCCCCACCAGGTTGTTCACGATCTGACTGATGCGTCCGGCATCGCCGACGAATTGGGCGGGGCCTCCGGCGGGATAGCGGAGGCTGAGGGCGAGTCCTTTCCGAGCCGCCGACTGTTGTTGGAGCGCGACGGCCGCCTCGAGGGTTTGCCGAAGATCGAATTCAACCGGCTCGATCGTGAGCATCCCGGCCTCGATCTTCGAGAAATCGAGAATGTCGTTGATAATCGTCATCAGCGAGGCCCCCGAGGTTCTAATTGCCTCGACGTACCGAAGCTGCTTTGGTAAGAGGTCAGTGCCATGGAGCAGCTCCGTCATGCCGAGAACCCCATTCATCGGCGTCCGGATCTCGTGGCTCATGTTGGCGAGGAACTCCGATTTGAGCCGATTCGACTCCAGTGCCCGATCGCGCGCCTGGGCGAGTTCTTGGGTTCGCTCGTCGACTCGGTGTTCCAATGTTGCCGCGAGGTCCCGGACCCGGCGAAGTAGGGTGCCTGCCACGGTGGCGATGGCGGCGAGCCCGATCGCGACGGTGATGAGCAGTCGTTCGGCCGCGGAGCGGATCCCCAACCGGACCCTTTGGGTCTTCGCGGACAACCACGCCTCGCCGACCACGGCACCGGTTCCGTCGATCGTGGGGGCGGCCGCTAGGAGCAGGCCGCCGGGACGACGCCTGGTCGGACTGCCGATGGGGTCGGGGCGACGACCGGTGCTGGGCGGAAACGAATCCGATCCCGCCACCGCCATCGGGCGGCCCGCGGCATCCATGAATCCGCCGCCAGTGAGATCGGGGTTCGCGGCGAGTGAGGCTCTGAGTTCATCGCGGAGCGCCGAGCGGTCGTCGAGCAGGAGGCTGACGGTGCCCCGGCGGGCCAGGTCCTGGGCGGAGGTTGCGAGATTGCGCTCGAGCTCGCCTTCGACCAGTCCGGTCAGGCTCTGGACCGTCTGATAGGCTACCGCCGCGAACGTGAGCATCACCAGGGCCAGGATCGGGAGGAAGTAGCGCTGCTGAAATCCGGGTTTCATACGCCGACCTGCCGAAGGAGGGCGATCAACTTCTCGATCGCGGCGGCGAGTGTCGCTCCGCCGGCCCCGGCCGAGGCATGGACGGCCCGGAACCCGGCCTCGATCTGCTGATGGAGTTGGAACTGGGTGGGCTTGAGTACCGGGGTGAGGGTCAGGAATTCGGTGAAGGCCTCCCGCACTACCCGGCGTCGAACCGCCTCGTCTGGCTCCCGGCCGGCTTGGCGGATCATTTCGGTGGCCCGGCCCCCCACCAGCCGCGCCAAGGCGTCGAGCGCGCGCCGTCGATCGCGGGCGACGACCGCGGCTTGGATTTTCGTCCCCAGGCCAGCCAGGGGCCCCTCGGTGACGTCGATGCCGGTCTCAGCCATCAGGCCAGACACCCGCTCGACTCTCGCCCAATCCTCGACCGAGATCACCCGGAGCAACTCCGCAAACAACGTCGCGGGGGGCAGCCGACGGCTTGGTGGGGCATCTTGCGCGGCGACCCGTTCGGCAACCATAACCGCCAAGACCAGGGCCGCGATCGCACGGAGCATTGCGAAGTCGGCCCGGCGGCCTAGAACTCGCCCGTGAGCCGGATAACGAGCCGGTTGTTGGCCAACGGGCTCCGGTTCTGCTCCCGCCGAACGTGATACTCGAAGCTGAGAGCCATTCGATCGTTGGGTGCCACCGTCGCTCCGAACGACCAGACCGTCGAGCGGAAATGGGTGGTGCCCTGGGCGCCGGGGTTGAGGGCGTCGGCCCCGGCCCGATCGAGCCGGGCCTTCGGTACCACCCGACTGACCCCAAACGGAAGTCCGCCGGTGCGGACGGTGTAACTGGCCTCGATCATCGCTCCTCGACGGGCCAGCGACTCTGGCGCCGACCCCGCCACCCGGTCGAACCGTTCACGGGAGCCGATCCAGTAGCCCCGGATCCCCAGTGGTCCGTGGTGGTAGCTCGCATCGAGCCCAAGAGCTCGAAACCGGGCCGGGTAACGGAGCGGGTCGTCGATCGATCGGGTCGAATCGGCCGAGCCGCGGAGCGCCCCGCCGCTCGCCGACGCCCCGATTTCAAGTCGGTCGCCGAGACCCGGAAACAGCGCCACCCGTCCGATTGTGGTCTTGTCTTCGTTGGCGTCGTACGCGGTTTGGCCGCTGATGTCGAAACTCTGGGTCCCGTTGCCCAGCGACAAGACGTAATTGACGGCCGTGTTACGGCCGAATTGGTGGGCCCCGTCCAACCGGACCCCCCGCTCGTTCAAATGGGCGGGGAATGCCCCGGACCCGATCGGGACGACGGTGAACAAGTTCTGGGCCCCGAGCCAGTCGTGGTTGACGGTCGCAAATGGGGCCCAGAATAGTCCGCCGGTCACCGTAAGGTATCGCGGTACCAAGTCCCAACTCGCGGCCGCCTCGGTCATCACGATGGTAATTCCGCCCGGGCCGGCGGCCC
>JAYVJS010000177.1:0-4635 GCA_043769075.1 Gemmatimonadota bacterium
ACCGGCGGGGGGGCGCCGATCCGAATGACGTCGGCGAGTCTTGAAAGCTCGGCCCCGCGTTGGTCGCCGGACGGGAAGATGCTGTTGTTCAGCTCGACCCGGCCGAACAGCAAGGCCAAGACCTGGGGCATCCGGATCGATCAGCCATCCGGCGAGGCCGCCGAGGTCGATAGTCTCCCGAACGGCACCTATACCAAGGATGGCCGAACCGTGGCCTGGGCCGACACACTCGAATGGAAGCCGGACTCCGGGGCCAAGGACCCGTATGAGAAAATGGCTCCGATGGCCCGGCCGCCGTACCGCGCCATTACCTCGCCGGTGGATCCGGCCCGCTTCGATGGCCGTCACATCATCGACTTGGGCTACAAGTTCAACGGACCGGGGTTCATCCCGGCCCCCAAGCAGGCTCCGCGATGGAATCCGAGTCAAATCTGGACTCGGCCGGTGGATGGCGGGGCCAAGAAGCAGGTGACCACCACGGTGTACAGTCATAACGAAGTGACTGTTTCGCCTGATGGCCAGTGGATCGCTTTCACAGCCGATAGCAAGCTCCGGTCGGACTCGTTGGCCCAGGCCGAGCAGGATTCGCTTCGCCGGAGCAAATACGACCCGAAGCTATCCGAGGTGCCGCGGAATGACGCCGACGTGTTCGTGATCCCCGCGGCGGGCGGGGAACCCCGTCGCGTCACGACGGGCGCCGGGTCCGAGGGCGACCTGCAGTGGTCTCCTGATGGGTCGAAGCTGGCCTACACCGCCGCCATCGGCCGGACCGGCGCGCAACGGATCTGGATGGTGCCGGCTGCCGGCGGGGCACCGGTCAACCTGTTAGGCGACTGGGTCTACGAACCGAATTGGTTCCAATGGTTGCCAAGCGGGCAAATCCTGATGGGGGCGGCGATCGGCGGGCGGGACGCGATCTTTACCCTCGACCCGACCACCAAAGCACGACAAGAAATTGTGACGGGGCGGCGGCGGCTCCCTGGTGCCGACATCGATCCGGCCGGGCAGGTCATGGCGTACGTCGCGACCTCCATCACATCGCCGACCGAGCTCTATCTGGCGGCGGGTAACGGAACCGGCGAACGCAAAGTGACCGGATTCAACGACAAGCTCAACGCGGAGATTGCCTGGCCTGACGCCGAGCGGTTTACCTACAAGAGCGTCGGCGGGCTCGAGATCGAGGGCTGGCTCCAGAAGCCGTTCGGCTACCAGGCCGGCCAGAAGTACCCGCTCGTGTTCTACATCCACGGCGGGCCCCACGGGGCCTACGGTGAGAACTGGTTCGATGAGTTCCACAACATCACCGGGGCCGGGAAGTGGGTGTTGTTCACCAATCCGCGCGGCTCGAGCAGTTATGGCGCGGCGTTTACCTATTCGACTCGGGGGCGTTGGGGGCTCGAGGACTACCAAGACCTGATGAAGGCGGTCGACATCGCGGCGGCTCGTCCGGATGTCGATTCGACCCGGATGGGCGTGACGGGCGGGTCATACGGCGGTTTCATGACGGCGTGGATCACCACCAGGACCAACCGATTCAAGGCCGCCCAAGCCGACCGGATGATCAGCAATTGGTGGTCGTGGTGGGGTGTGTCCGACGTGCCCGGGCTGACCGAGTTCGAGTTCTACGGGATGCCGTGGGAGCGGCCGGCGTTGTACGACTCGCTGTCCCCGATGCGCCACGTGAACCGGGTCAAGACCCCGACCTTGATCGTGCAGTCGGAAGAAGACCATCGCACCCCGATGGCCGACGCCGAGCAGTGGTTCATGGCGCTCCAGAAGCAGAAGGTGCCGGTTGAGTTCATTCGATATCCACGATCAACCCACGACCTGTCGCGGACCGGGGAGCCCTGGCTGCTGGTCGACCGGTTGGGCCGGCTCCGGCAGTGGTTCGACTACTGGCTCAAGTAGCCTGCTAGAAGGAGAAGTAGTAGTTCGCCTTGACGAGGAAGACGTTCTGCATGTCGTCGGAAAAAATGTCCCCGAGGTCCCGGAAGGGCCGGAATCTCGGGTCGCTGCCGAAGTTGAACCGGTTCTGATTCCAGACCAGGAACACGGTCGATCCGGGCCGGTACTCCCACCGCAAGACCAAGTTGCTTCGAATCGACCGGATCCGGAAATCCTGATTGCCATAGGTGAAGGCGGGGGCGGGCCCGGCGCCGTCGGCATCGATGGTGGTGGCTCCGGTGGCCGGATCGGTGGCGAGGGTCGATCCACCGGTTCCGTAGTTCCGGAACGCGTAGGTGCGTGGCTGGACCAGGGCGCGGGGCGAGCGGTAGTCGCCGGTGGCGATGAACGGCTGGGCGTAGAGCTGGAGGGATAGCGACGGGGTGAAGTAGTAGTTGAGCCGGGTACTCAGGCTGAGCACATCCTGGTTGAGCGGCGAGAACAGGTACCGGTTGCCGAACGTCGCCGTGGCGGTTGGGTCGGCGTACTGCCCGAGGTAGAACGCCCGTGACCGGGACCGCTGATAGCTCGGAGTGATCTGAAAGGTGATCCGGCCTTGGTTCTGAGCATTGATCTGGGCAAAGACGCTGGTGCTGGTCGAGCCATCGCCCTCGAACCCTAACGTCGTGCCGAAGGTGGCCGACAGGGCCTTTCGGCCGTCGGTGACGTAGTGCAGGCTGTACTGCAAATTGCTCGGCGCCTTCACCAGCGGCCCGCCCCGGGTCATCCGGTCGTCGAGCCCGCGGGGCCGGAAGTCGAAATTCAAGTAGATCGTCTGGAAGTTGTGGAGGTGCCACTCCGCGCCCACGCCGGTTTGGGGGGCGAGGCGAACGCCCCCGAAATTGTAGGGCTGATTGGCTTGAAAGTTGAGCGACCCGGACCGTCCGAGTTTCCCGGGGCTGACCCATTGGCGGCTCACCCGGGTAGCTAACCGAACCCGGTCGGCGTCGAGTTGAAAACCGGCATCGTTGAGCTCGAAACCCGGCGAGGCGAACGTCCCACCAACGTCGTAGACCCAGTTACCCCCGAGCTTTTGAACCAACAGTTGCCCGCTGGCACCCGCCAGCGTGGTGGCCGTCGGATCGAAGCTGACATAGTCCTGGTCGGGGCGCTGGAAGTACCGAGCCGAGGCGAACTGGGCCGCCGTTATGGCGCTGGCCGGCCCGGCGATTCGGGAGAAGGCGACGGAGCCGCTCAGCTGACGGGAGTTCTGGTGCCACCGGTGGTAGAAATCAGCCGCGCCGACATAGGCCGACTTGGTCAGGGAGGGGAAGTCGGTCGCGGCTCCGCCCCGATTGACCGCGGTACCCATGAACCCATAGCCGCTCGAGCCGCCGGTCAGGTCCCGCTTGAGGCGAACGACGCCGTAGTTGGCGCCGGATTCGATCGGGATTCGGGTAACGGGTCCCCCGGGATTGGCGGCCCGGGCGGTCTCCCGGCCGGTAATGGCGTCAAGAACGCCGATCGACCACCCGGATTTGGTTCGGCCGGAAAGCTTGAGAGCGCCGAGGATGGATGAGCTGGTGGGTTCATCCACGAAGGCGGCGCTGCCTAACGCCGACTGGCCGGGACTCCGGCCGATTCGCCTGGAGTAGAACAGCCGGTCGAGTCCGAATCCGGCGTTGAATCCGAAGATATTGGAGCCTTCGACGAAAAACGGCCGCCGTTCCTCGAAAAACGTCTCGAACGCGGTCAGATTCACTCGGGACGGGTCGGCCTCGACTTGGCCGAAGTCCGGGTTGATGGTGGCGTTCAGGGTCAGGTCGCTGGTAAGGCCGTACTTGGCGTCGAGGCCCCCAGTGAACGAGCCCGTGCTGCCGTCGCTGAAAGGGTTGGCCGGATCGATCCCCTGGGTGAACTGACCTTGGCTTGAGGCGTAGGGCAGAAACTCCAGCCGCTTGGGGGCCGGAATGTTCTTGAGGCCGATGAGGTGGCCGAATTTCGAGGCGGAGCCGGGCTCGGCTTTCGATGACCACTGCCAATCGGCGGCCTCACCGGCCCGGACGTTGTCACGCCGGAGTTGGATGCCCCAGACTTGCTCGGGGGCATTCGAGAACCGGAGTTGGGAGAACGGAATTCGCATTTCGGCCACCCAGCCCAACGAGTCGATACTGGTCGCCGCGGCCCAGACCGGATCAAATCCGGGGTCGAAATCACCGCTGCCGTCGTCGGTGGTGACCATGTCGCGGCGTTCGCCAGAAGCGGTGACGCCGAAGGTGAACACGGTGCGGTGGTCATGGTAGGAGTCGAGCTGGACGAAAAACGCATCGTTGATGGCCCCGAAGGAGTCGCGCCGGTTGAGCCGGTGGGAGATCGTCTCGGGCCGGTCGTCGAAGAGCCGAACCCCGACATAGAGCGCTTCCTGGTCGTAGGCGATCCGAACCTCGGTTTCTTGGGAGGCCGGATTGCCGTCGCTCGGCACATCACGTTTGAAGCCCGATTCCGGAGTGATCGTGGCCCAGATCGGGTCGTCCAGCCGGCCGTCGATCGCGGGCGGTGTTTCCGTCCGGACGGCGGTAATCGATCGGGGTACCCGCCCGTTCCGGTGAGCCAGGCTCGAGTCAGCTACAGGCGCCGCGACTTGGATGAAGAGAATGAATGCAACCAGCATTGGCTCACCGGGCTCGGGTCGTTTGGCGCGGGCGGAAAACTACGGGGGGCAGGGGGCGGAACCAAGGGATAGTTGGTTAG
>JAYVJS010000178.1:0-8760 GCA_043769075.1 Gemmatimonadota bacterium
CGTTCCGGCGTCCCCGATTGAAGACCGTAACCGTATGCCCGCGGGCCAAGGCATAACGGACCTGGTGGGGTCCGGTCAGGCCGGTCCCGCCGAGAATCAGGAGTTTGAGCGGTTTGGTTGCGGTACCCGCATCGAACAAGCGGTTGAGTGGACTCCGGTTCAGCGCGAGGGCGCCGCCGGCGGTGGCCGAAAACTTGAGAAACTCTCGACGGTCAGTCATCGCGCAGTGGTACTCCTCAAAATGAAACGTTGGGGGGAATCGGATGTCTTCAAACCGTACGGGATTTCGGGGGCTCGGGTTCCGAAACCGGCTGAGTCTTGAGGAACGCGATCAGGAACAGGATGGCGAAGGTGAGGTCGATCACCACCCGTCGGGCAAACCTCATGGTGCCGTCCAGGCCGTAGCATGGAGCTGCCCGGTCGGTCCTGAGTAGGCCCGCTCCACCTTTGCGACCCGGACGTCATAGTGTTCGTACCAGCGGTCGACGCCCGCGGCTTGAGCGCCGAGATGCTCGGCCTGCTCTTTCCAGGCTTGAATCGCTTGAGGACTTTCCCAATACGAGACGGTAATTCCGAATCCATCGGTGCCCCGGGCGCTTTCGATTCCGAGATATCCTGGTTGTTTCGCGGCTAGGCTGGCCATCCGTTCGGCCATGGCCCCGTAGCCGTGGTCGCCGGGCGTTCGTCGAGAGGAAAAGATCACGGCGTAGTAGCTCGGCTGCGATGGCATGAGGCGCTATCCTTTTTGGTTGAGTGGCATGGCCCTTATCGTGGGAGTCTCTTTCTGAGCCGACCCCATCCATTCGGCGACAACGTGAGGTTCGGCGGACCCTTCGACTTCGATGGCCACCGAGAATTTGAGTACCGCCCTCGGTCCTCGATCATCGATCGCGAGGAGCCGTCGCCGGGCCCTGATCGGGCGGCCGACCGGCACCGGCCGGATGAAGCGGACCTTGTCGAAGCCGTAGTTCAACACGTACTCGACGTCGTCGATCGGCTCGCCGGCGGGGTGTCGGGTGAACCAGGTCAGATTGGCGAGCAGGAAGAAACCCTGTACGATGGTGCCGCCAAAGGGCGTATTGGCCTTGGCCCACTCGACATCATCGTGAAAGGGGTCGGCGTCACCGGTGAGGGTCGAGTAGGTGTCGACCATCTCCTGGCTGATCACCCGCCAATCGGACACGAATTCCTCGCCGATCCGGGCTTTCCATTGGTCCAGTGTCGCCACGTTGGGTCTTTCTCTGCTGTTGTCTCACGGAACGAAGCTGCCGACCAGCGCTCGCCGCCGATCGACATGAGCCTTGAGTTGCTCGAGGCTGGCGGTAAAGGCAGCCGGACTCGACAACTGACTGTATCCCGGTCTTTCTCCGGCCGGACCAACGACGTAGGGTGCAATCAGTGCGTGGGCCGTTTCGAGCATTGCGGTCGTCACGGCCGGGGCGAACCCTGAGGTCAAGAACCCTTTGAGATGGTCGCGATATCGAGCAACATAGACCGAATCGTCCACCAAGTACCGGATCAGAGGCCAGTCTTTATCGACCTCGTTCATGGTCAGGGTGAGACCCGCCCGGTCGGCCGCTCCAGCCAGCGGCTGGCCTGATAGGCCGGGGCTTCCGATCAGCGCCTGGTTGTGGTCCCAGGGAATCCACTTGATCCCACCCTTTGACGGATGGTAGAGGTAGTAGTTGTGGGCGAGGGTGCCGTAGCTGTCCCAGTTGACGACGGTGTTACTTACCGCGAGCCAGCGAAGGAAATGGTCGACATCGAACCTCGCCTCGAGGCCGGTCCGCCATTCGGCCGGGGTGCGGGTCCGCGACGGGGCATTGAGGGCCACAATCACTGCCTGAATATCGGAGTAATCGGCCGCGGTCTTGTTGTTCTTCTTCTCAAACTGGTTGGTCCGGAAGAATCGAAATTGGGATTCGGGTTTGTAGATGTTTCCGGAGTCTTCGCCGAACTGATCCTTGACCATGGTATCGTCGATGGTCTCGACGATCGTATACACGCCGCAATACTTGAGACCGGTCCCAAAGTCGATCGACACTCGGTAAAACGCGGTCCGCGCAGCCGGGACGCCGGCGGCCCGGAATAGATCAGCGGTGACCTTGTCGCGAATCAGCGAATTGTCGACGAATCCGGGCGCGAACGACAGCTCCTTGAAGCCGAAGAGCCGCTGCCCCTTGATGGCCGGGTAGACGTTTTCGAACTCGCTCATCTTGAGCTTGAACGGGAGCTTCCAGACGCCGGAGCCCCAGGAATATGACAGGCTGGCCTGACCCTTGAGGCGGAAGCCGACCTTTTTCCACGCCTTGCCGCGGAACCGAATCAACACGGGGATGTAATCGGGATCTTCGTCGATCGTGACGGACGGCTGACGGTCGCCGCCGAAATCGAACCCGTACAGCTTCCACATGTTCTGGCCAACCGAGGCCCATTGGGCCGGCGCAATCACGATCTCGAGCGGAGGGACGCTGGATTGCGGAAAGACGGTCGGATAGTCCGGCGGGGCCTTGCCATGAGACGCGGTGGTCCAATCCGGGTTATAGACCGCAGCCGCGGAAGTCGAATCGAGGTCCGGCGCCAGCGCCGTCGCGTGCAGCGTCGCGCTCTGGGCGGTGCCGGGCAGGGTTGCCACGACGGTGACCGGCCCCGCTCCGGAACCGAGCGTAAGGGTCGTTGCGGCTCCCCCGGCCGAGTCCGTGATGGCGTCTCCCGGTTCGACGGTCCCGCCGCCCGCGCCGATCGCGAACTGAATCCGGATGCCCGGAAGGGCTCTTCCCGAGGGCGAGGTGACGGTCACGGCAAGAGGAACTGGGAGCTGATTGCGGATCACCGCGGTCTGGTTGTCGCCGCCGGCAATCGCGATCGCCGCCAGCTGCAGCTCCGCCGGCACCGCCGGATCGGTGGGGTCGGCGCAGCCGAGGAGAGCGCCTAGGGCGAAGAGCCAGGGTGTGGTTCGGGAGAGGTGGAGCACCGTCGGCGGAAGATAGCGTCGGGTACCAATGAGCGGGATACCCCCGCCGATGACGGCCTAGCGGTCGGGGGCGGGGCTGCCGCCCGGAGCGGCCGGCATCTTGGGGACTCGACAAATCGGGCAGGGCCCGAGTTGGGGCGGCTGGCCCAGCACCACGGTAACCGGACCTAACGAAACGACCTTACCGGTGGTGGTATCGTTGACCGCCACCGAGATCGAGAGGCTTCGCCCGACCAGCCGTCCCGAAAATTGTGCCGGCAGGCGGGGCCCCATCACCACCGGAAATGCCTTGAGGATGAAACTTCCCGCAATGGCAAACCGGCCCTTCGCGTCGATCGGCACTCGCCCAGGAATGTCACCGAAAGTGCAGCCGATGTGAACGTGGGTCACGGAATCGGTCGCAATGACGCCGGCCCGGTCCCCCCCGTAGGTGCCGAGGTCGAGCGGATCGCCCGGGATCCGGGATGCGCCGGTCGCGCAGGCGCCCGCGAGCCATACCAGAGCCACGACTCGGCGGTTCATCCGCACATGGACTGCGTGGTTCGCCAGATCGCCCGAAAGGGGCCCTGGACCGCGCCTTTGGTGGGGAATATCGCGTCGAGGGTGCCGCTCAAGATATCGGCGCTCGAGGTCGGGTCGAACCGGACGGTGCCTCTGGTGGCGTTTTCGCAGGCGGTTTCGGAACTACAAAAGGTGGCGATGGCCTCGGTGTACGGTGCGGCGAGTGACCAGGCTTTTCCGGAAGCCAAGCTCCGGGATTGGTACACGTAGACCCGGATAAGGGGTGGGGTAAGGGGTTCCGATTTGGCCGACTCCGACAGTTCGACCGCCACGGCGGGGCCGTCGGTTGGGGCGCACGACGCCCGGGCAAATGCGGCGGGGAAGGTCACGGTCGTGGGGCCGGAAGCGCAGCCGGCCAGCCCGACGATTGTGAACAGACCGAGGAAACGGTTGTGGGGCACCAATTGCTCCTGGGAGTTGACTCGCCAGCTAGTACCCCAAGAACCGCGTCCTCGTCACCAACCCCCCCCCGTCTAGCGGTCCTTCCGCCCGTCGTGGTCTCGATCCTCGAAGATCCGGAACGAGCGGCGGATGTTCTGGCGAACCTGGGCTTCCGTCGGGCTACCGGGAGTTGCGGTGGCGGGGTCGATCACGCCCACTCCGCCGGCCAGAAACCAACTCCCCACCTCCACCACCAGGGTCAGATCGGTGATCGTGGCGTCCTTCACCACCAGTGCCGGATCAAGCTCCGATTCCTGTTTGGCCGAGACGTCGCTCGTGTAGGTGAAGGCCCTGCCGTCGAAGGTGCCGACGGCCCGAATGCTGATCCCCGCCGTGCCGGGGTGGTCGACTAAGAACTTTCGGTCGGCCGAGTCATTGCCGACCTTGTGGATCTTGAACTCGACTTCACGAAAGTTGCCGGTGTCGACCTGGACTTGGAGCTTCCGGATCGGGCCGGCGCCGAGCGGGAGGTCGAGCAGGAAGGGGCCGATTTCCAATTCCGAACAATCACGGCCTTGGCGGTGCTCCTTATCACCCCGGTGCTCGCCATCCGACCCGCTGCTTCCGGCCGGTTTGTCGAAATTGCACTCGGCGCTGCCCTTGACTCGTTTCAGCTCAATTTCGCGAAGAATCAGCTCCACCTTGGTGAGGACTAGGGTGTGCCCGCCGACTTTGACCGTATCAGGGCCGGCCAGGGCCGGCGCTCCGGTAACACCGTTGGGCAGGGTAGTGACCATCAGCCCGACACGCTGCGTGCCGCTAGCAGGACCGCTTGAATCGGAGCAGCCTGTGCCAAGAATCGCCGCCACTGCCATTGCGCCAGACATGATCGAACTTCGCATGGTTCCCCGCTCAGATTGAAATTGGTAGTACGTCAACCCCTGGAGACGAACCGGGTCGACCACCGACCACACAACCCCCAAGGTGCAGTACTTTGCGTCAGCCGAACGGCTGGTCGATCGCCAGGCTTTGCTTGGTGAAGAAATGGGGGCCGTCTTCCCCGATATAGACGTCGTCTTCGAGACGGATCCCGAACTCGCCGGGGATCGAAATCATCGGTTCGTCGCTGAAACACATTCCCGGCGCGATCGGGGTCTTGTTCCCCTTGACGAAGTTGGTCCACTCGTGACCGTCGAGCCCCATCCCGTGCCCGGTCCGATGGGGTAAGCCGGGCAACTTGTAGCCGGGTCCAAATCCGGCCTGCTCGATGACGGCCCGCGCGGCGGCATCGACGGTTTCGCAGGTGGCGCCGATCTTGATGGCCTTGAAGGCGGCCGTTTGGGCTTCGAGCTCCTTGTTCCAGACTTCCGTTTGCCGGGCCGTGGCTTTGCCGAACACCACGGTGCGGGTGATGTCGGCGCCGTACCCTTCGCACTGGGCCCCGTCATCGATCATCACCACGTCGCCTTCTTTGAGTTTTTGTGGGGTGGCACTCCCGTGCGGTAGGGCCGTCCATTTGCCGAACTGGGCGCTGGCGTAGCCTGGGAACCCGAGGGCCTGGAACGCCGCCGCGAGGTTTCGCTCCAGCTCGTCCTGCGGCATGCCCTCCCGCATCGTGGCCAATCCCGCCTTGTAGGCCGCAATGGTGACGTCGTTGGCCCGCTGCATCAGGGCAATTTCCGCTGCCGACTTATACATCCGGCAGCCGGCGCTGACCGGGGTGGCGTCGGCCACCTCAAAACCGACGGCCGCCCGGCGAATTCCATCGGCCACGAAGAACCGGACTCGTTCTTCGATTCCGATCCGGTGGTGCCTAACGCCCCGGTCGCGGACGATGCCGGCGATCACGGCAAACGGACTCTCCTCTTCCTGCCAGACCCGGACTTCGTCGCCAAAGGCCGGTTTGAGCAATTCCCGGGCTCGATCTTCCTCGAAGCCGGGACAGACGTAGGCAATCGCTCCCTTGGCTGGGATCACGACTCCAAAGGTCCGCTCGCTTTGTCCCCATTGCATCCCGGTGTAGTAAAAGCAGCTGGTGGCGCCTTCCATGAAGATCGCGTCCAGCCGTTGCTCGGCCATCAGCCGCTGGGCCTTGTCGATCCGCTGACGGCGTTCGTCGTCGCTGATCGGCACGACGCCTTCGGTCATCGGTTTGAGGGTGCGGATGGCTTCGGGGAGACCATCCTGGGCCGTCGGGGTGCCGCTAGTCGTCGGAGCCGGGGTGCCCGGTTGGACGCATCCGGCCGCCATGGTGCCCGCGCCGAGGGCGGCGGTCTGCAGAAAACGACGGCGATCGATGGTCACGCGTGCTCCCGCGTCAAAGTGGATGTGGTTGAGGTGGTTTCTCGCCTTACGGGCGAGGGGAAATCGACGTATTATCGTCACAAACCTATATGAAGCCCCTAGTTGCTGCCTTCGCCTCGGTGATCCTGACCGCCTGCGCGAGCGGCGCCGGTGTTCCGGCCGCCACGCCGCCGGTGCCAGTGGCAAAAGCGGCCGTTTCGCCGGCTGACGTTCTGTTCATGTCCGGGATGATTCCGCACCACGCCCAGGCGGTCAAGATCGCCGGGTGGGCGTCGAGCCATGGGGCTCGCCCCGACCTTCAAGTCCTCGCCCAGCGAATCGTGGTGGGCCAGCGCGACGAAATTGCCCTGATGCAGAACTGGTTGCGGGACCGGGGTCAGCCGGTGCCGGCCGCCAATGCCACCCACCACCGGATGGTGATGGACGGCGCCGTGCATGACATGTTGATGCCTGGGATGATGACGGACGAGGAACTGGCCCAACTCGACTTGGCCCGAGGCTCGGAGTATGACCGGCTCTTTCTCACCTTCATGATCCGCCACCACGAGGGCGCGATCACGATGGTCGACCAATTGTTCGCGTCCAATGGGGCCGGCCAGGACGAAGTGGTTTTCCGGTTTGGATCCGACGTCCATGCCGACCAGAGTACCGAAATCGAGCGAATGCAGAAAATGCTGGCCCAAATTCCCAAGTGACGGAGCCCTCCTGATGAAACGCGATTCCTTTCCATCAATGTTGGTGGTCGGAGCGCTCTCGCTCACGGCCTGCTCTTCCTCCTCAATGGCTGGTTCCGGAGCCATGCCGGCCCCGACCACCAATTTGTCGACCACGCCGCCCAGTCCCGATCCCCGCGTCGGCCTCAAGGCCGGCAGGACCACCGCGGGGGTGGCGGCCTGGAACGTTAGGTTGGTCTCGAATTCGCCGACCCCGGCCGGATTCGAATCGGCCAGCAATTCCGACCTGGCGTTCCGGGGTAATTATGTGATTCAGGGCAACTACAACGGGTTCGTGGTCTGGGATATCGCCAATCCGAGCCGCCCGACGATCAAGAAGCCCTACCTCTGTCCGGCGTCGCAGAGCGACGTCTCCGTATATGGAAATCTGCTGTTCGTTTCCGGCGAGGGCCTGACCGGCCGGCTCGATTGCGGACCCCAAGGGATCCAAGAAGCGGTGAGTCATGACCGGCTCCGCGGGATCCGGATTTTCGATGGCACCGATATCGCGAACCCCAAGTATCTCGCCAACGTTCAGACCTGCCGCGGCTCCCACACCCACACCGTGGTGGTCGACCCCAAGGACAAGGACAACGTCTACATCTACGTGTCCGGTTCATCAGGGGTCCGGCCGAACGAGGAGTTGCCGGGCTGTTCTGGTGCGATGCCGGAGGAGGATCCGAATTCGGCCTTGTTCCGGATCGAAGTCATCAAGGTCCCGCTCGCGGCGCCTGAGCAGGCCAAGATCGTCAGCTCACCGCGGATCTTCCAGGACCTCGCCGTGGCGCCTCGTCACGCCGAGCCGTTTGATTCCGCCGAGGTGGCCCGGGCGGCAAGCCGTCCGCCGCGGCCCGCGCGTCCAGGTGCCGGCCGGGGTCCGACCCAGTGTCACGACATCACCGTCTATCCGGCCATCGGTTTAGCCGGCGGTGCCTGCGGCGGGTATGGTCTGCTGCTCGACATCAGTGACGTTGCCCACCCGGTCCGGATCGGGGCCGCCGCGGATTCGAACTTTTCCTTCTGGCACTCGGCGACCTTCAGTAACGACGGTTCGAAAGTCCTTTTCACCGACGAATGGGGCGGCGGGTCGGCGCCCCGGTGCCGGAGCACCGACAAGTACGAATGGGGGGCCAACGCCCTGTTTACTATCACCAACCGGCAGATGCAGTTCAAGAGCTACTACAAGATGCCGGCGGCCCAGACCTCACTCGAGAATTGCGTGGCTCACAACGGGTCGTTGATTCCGATTCCGGGCCGCGATGTCATGGTCCAAGGCTGGTATCAGGGCGGGATTTCGATCTTCGACTGGACGAATCCCTCCAAGCCAACTGAAATCGCCTACTACGACCGAGGCCCGGTCGATTCCACCAAACTGGTGAGTGGCGGGTCATGGTCGGTGTACTGGTACAACGGTTACATGGTCAGCTCCGAAATAGCCCGAGGCCTCGATGTGTTCGAGTTGAGGCCGAGTGGCTTGTTGTCGCAAAATGAAATCGACGCGGCGAAGACGGTTCGGTTCGAGTACCTGAACACCCAGGGGCAGCCGCAACTGGTGTGGCCGGCATCGTTCGCACTCCCGCGAGCCTATCTCGACCAGTTGGAGCGGGACCGTGGCCTCGCTCTGGACAAGATCACGGCGGCGCGCGCGGAGCTGGCCCGGGCCGAGAAACTCTCCGGTGACGCCCGACGGACCGCCTTGGCCGGGTTGGCGACCCAACTTCATGGCGACGCTCGCGGGGCCATGGCGGCACCGAAAGCCCACATGCTGGCTTCGGCGGTCGGCGACCTGGCCAAGATGTAGCAGATGGCGGAGCGTTCCTTTGCTAA
>JAYVJS010000179.1:0-6533 GCA_043769075.1 Gemmatimonadota bacterium
CCGGCGTTTTCGTCGCCCTCGCCATGTTCTCCCTCGGGCTCTACACCCTGGCGACTCAGCTTCCAGTCTTGTTCCGAGGGTAGCCCGCCCGATCAGGCCTTCGTGGTACGCCGGACCCTGCGGGCCGCGGCTGGATGTTTGGGCATGACCCGCCGATGGGAGTGCCGCGCCGCCGCCGCCGAGGCCACCAGCAGTGACTCGAGGGCCACCCGATCGATCCCGGTGGTCTTGAGTTCGACCCACCCGCTCTTGCCCATCGCGCCGGCCGACACGAACGGCTTGGCGAACCCAGCCTTGAGCGCCGTCAATAGTTCGCTCGGGGGCAGGTGAATGACCAAGCCCCTGGGGCTCAGCGCGGCGAACCGGGTATTGCCCACGAAGTAGGCTTCGGTCCCAAACTCGGGGCGGGCGGTAACGCCGGGCAGGCTCTTCAGGAAATCCGCAGCGGCGGAGTGATGCTGGTTCACGGGTCGACTCTGACGGCAAAGGGTTCCGATACTATCGCCCAATTCTGAATCGCGCGAGGGGTAGTTAGTTTCTCGGATCTATGCGTCGATCCTTTGTGTTGTGGGCCGCGATTGCGGCCGCCGTGAGTAGTCAAGCCGCCGCCCAGACCGTGCCCTCAGCCAAAAGCGTCCGGATTACCGATCGACCGGTCATTGACGGGCGGCTCGACGAGGAGGCCTGGAAGCAGGGGGCCTCGCTGACCGGGTTCGTGCAACGAGATCCAGCCGAAGGGGCCCCGGCAACCGAGCGGACCGAGGTACGGTTTTTGACCGATGGCGAGGCGCTGTACGTGGGCGCCTGGCTGTTCGACCGCGATCCGACCGGGATCGTTCCCGGGGAACGGGTCCGCGATGTCACCCTCACCAACAGCGACTACTTCGCGATCATCTTCGATACCTTCCATGATCGCCAAAACGGCTTTGTGTTCGCCACCACGCCGGCGGGGGTCGAGTACGACGGCCAAGTCAACCGCGAGGGCGAGGGCGGCGGGGTGTTCCAACAGGGCCAAACCCGAGCCCAGGCCGGGTCGGCCGGCGGCTTCAATCTCAACTGGGATGCCAGTTGGAAGGTGGCCACCACTCGCGATAGTCTCGGTTGGTACGCGGAGTTCCGGATTCCGTTCTCAACGCTGCGGTACGGGAGCGCCAAGGTTCAGAATTGGGGCCTCAACGTGGCCCGGAGCGTGCGCCGGCGAAACGAGGAGTCGTTTTGGGCGCCGATACCGCGGCAGTTCAACCTCTATCGGGTGTCCCAGGCTGGAGTGCTCGAAGGGCTCGAGGTGCCCAGCCAGCGGATTGCGACCCTGTCGCCCTATGTCCTCAGTTCGGCGGTCAAGAATTCCGCGGCCGGCCTTGACGCCCAGTATCCGATCGAAGTGGGCGTCGATGCCAAACTTGGCCTGACGCCGAGTCTGACCCTCGATGCCACCTACAACACCGACTTTGCCCAGGTCGAAGTCGACGAGCAACGAACTAACCTGACCCGATTCCCGCTCTTCTTTCCGGAAAAACGGCCGTTCTTCCTCGAAAATGCCGGGGTGTTCTCGGCCGGCACCCCTCAGGGCGCCGAGCTGTTCTTCAGCCGGCGGATCGGGATTGACTCGCTGGGCGGCCCGGTGCCGATCGTCGGCGGCGGGCGACTGACCGGCAAAGTCGGGAGCTTTGCGGTTGGTGCCATGCAACTGTTCACCGAAAGCGTCGCCGGCCGGCAATCGGCCAACTCCTACTCGGTGGGACGAGTGTCCCGCGAATGGGGCCGGTCGCGGATCGGGCTGATCGGGGTTCAACGGATTGCCACCAGCGATGCCGATGACCACAACCGAACCTTCGGCGCTGACGGCCGGTTTGCCCTCAGCGATCCGTTGTCGATCGACTGGTGGGCCGCCAAGACCGAAACCCCGGGCCGCCGAGGACGGGACGGGGCCTATAGCATTCGGTTCGGCCAACAGACCCGGCAGTGGAACAACAGCGTTCGGTTCACCCAGGTCGGTGAGGACTTCAATCCTGAAGTCGGATTCGTGAACCGGGTCGGCTATCGGTATTACGACGTTTCTCTATTCCGGACGGTGCCGGTCAAGAGCACCGCGTGGCGCTATTGGCTGCCGCACATCAACTATCGGGGCTATTTCGGTTTCGACAACAAAGTCCAGTCCGAGCAAATCCACGTGGACTTAGGCGAAAGCGAATTCAAAGGGGGAGGCCGGATTGGCCCCGAGCTCAACCTCTTTCGGGAAGGATTGCTGGCCCCGTTCAAGATCGCGAGGACCGTCACCCTCCCCGCTGGGAACTACCGGTGGGCCGCGTTGGGGTGGGATTTCTCGACCAATCCGAGTGCACCGGTGTCACTGGTCACCCGGCTCGAGGCCGGCGGGTTCTACAACGGCACCAAGTACGGCGGCACGGCGACGTTGACGATTCGGCAGGCGGCTCTGACCGGATCGCTCCTCCTGGACTACAACGACGTCCATCTCGACCAGGGCAACTTCACCCGGTCGCTGGTCGGGGTTCGATTGGGGCATTTCTTTACGCCGCGAGTCTTCCTGCAGTCGCTGGTCCAATACTCCAACCAGGCCCAGGTGTTCAGCGCGAATGTCCGGTTTGGCTGGCTCAATACCGCCGGCACGGGTCTCTTCATCGTGTTGAATGACGCCGAGGACGGTCCGGGGGTATTCGACTGGACCAAACCGCTTACTCGGTCGTTCGTCGTCAAGTTTTCGAAGCAATTGGGGACCGGCGGTTGACCTCAAGCCGCTAGGGTTCTTCGCGCCTTGGTCGTTCCCTTGATCAGCGTGACCCACTCGTCGATCAGCTTCGTGGCGAATGGCGCGGACTGGGCCACCGCGGATCGAGTGATCCGGGCCGCGAGCCCCCGAAGCCGCTGGGTGGCGGTCAAGACGCCGCGGCGGAATTCCTGCGGCCCCGGGCGGCGGACGTCCAGGCCAAAAGCACGGGTACGTCGAACCGCCCGCTGAACCAGGGGGTCGACCGCCTGGGCCGGGATCCCAAGAATCTGGCCCGATTCGCCGGCCGACACCGACAACAGCGTCCGGAGGACCACCGCATCCGACACCCGTGGGGGTAGGGCGCCATGGGTGCTCCAGAGCAACGCGACCAGGAAGTCCTCCGTGGCGGCCTGGTCGAGTGGCGAGTCGATTCGCAGGTGGTTGTGACTGGCCAGCCACTGGTTGGCGTGGGAGAGGGCCACCGCGCGGACGGCATCTTCGTTGGCGGGAGCCGGACCGGACCGGACCTGATCGCGGACATAATCGGCAAACGAGACAATCTGGCTCAGGTGGGCCCCGCCGATGGTTCGGAGCAGGGTGACCGATAGCCGGCTGGTGAGGCGGCGCAATTCGATCTCGATTCCGGGATCGGTGGTCTCATTTCTGGGACCAACTGGGACGAGCATTTCGGTCGCGATCATGGCTCAGCCTAACGGTAGCGATGAAGGAACAACAATTGGATGCCCCCAGGCGTCCAATGGTTGCATCACCGCCATGTTTCACTGGCATGAAACGGGCCGGGGTCAGTCGGTGCGGAGGGCCCGGTTCGGGTCGGCCTGGGTGGCTCGGCGGGCTGGGATCGAACTGGCCAAAAGCGCCACCGCAACCAGGAGCATCGCCACCCCGACGAAGACGGTCGGGTCGGTAGCCGACTGCTGGAACAACAGCGGCTCGATCCACCGAGCCCCAAACAGCGCGAGCGCGCTGCCGAGCCCGATGCCCAGGAGGGCGAACCGGACCCCTTGTCCCACCACGAACCGGACGAGGTCGCCGGGTTGGGCGCCGAGCGCAATCCGGACCCCCATCTCATGGGTTCGTTGGGTCACGTCGTAGCCCATCACCGCGTACAACCCGACCGCGGCCACCACCAACGCCAACCCCCCGAACGCAATGAACATGGCTGCGCCGAGGCGCCAGGAACGGCGCTGGTCGCCGATCAGATCGCGCATCGGCCGGACGGTGACGTAGGCCTCGCCGGGCATCAGGGTCTGGAGGGCCCGCCGGACTCCGTCCCCAGTCTGGGCCGGATCGCCCCGCATGCGAAGGACGACGGCGCCGGCCCGTTCCGGCCGGAACTGCTCGCTCGGGAGGTAGTAGTGGAACTTGTTTTGGGCGAGGAGGTCGGTTTGGACCGCATCCTCGGCGATCCCGATGACGGTGGTGCAGGGCATCGTGTCCGCCCGGACCCTGATGCAGGCGCCGATGGCGTCCTGCTTTGGCCAGAGGACTCGGGCCATCCCTTCGCTGACGACGGCGACGCGGGGGCCACCGGCAATATCGGTCTCGTCAAACGGCCGACCGCGGAGAATCCTGGTTCCCATGACTTTGAAGAAGTCGGGGCTCGCGGTCTGGTAGCTGAACCGGCCGAGGCGCTGGACCGAATCGACTCCCGTGACGAAGAGCCCAGTCGTGGAGGTACTCCAAAACGGAATGCTGCTCACCAACGCCGCGTGTTCGACTCCCGGGATACGCTGCGCCTCGCTCAGCATTCGGCGGGCGAGTCGGACCCGATCGCTGTCGCTCGCTTCCATCCCGCGGAAGTTGCGAGTCGCGATCAAAACTGGTTCGGGGTCGAAGCCGAGCCGAAAATCCCGGACCTTGGACAGGCTCCGCACGAACAGGCCGGCCCCGACCAAGAGAACCACGGACATGGTCCCCTGCAACACCAAGAGGGCCTCTCGAGTGCGGGACCGCCGGTGGGTGCCGTCGCGGGCCCCGCTTTTGAGCGTGGCGGCGAGATCGTCAGGACGGGCCAGGAGGACTGGGGCAAGGCCAGTCAGGATTCCGGCCGCCAACGCCGCGGCCAAGGCCGCCCCAAGGGTTCGAACATCGCGAAAGAGGTCGAAGGTGGCGGACTCGCCCAGGAACAATCGGCGGAGGGCGACCCCGCCCCATTGGGCGATGACTACCCCGACTCCGCATCCGAGGAGAGCCAGGACGGTGCTCTCGGTCAGGGACTGGGCCAGCAGCCGGCCGCGACTAACGCCGAGAGCCGTCCGGAGGGCGACCTCTTTCCGGCGTCGAAGGGCCCGGGCCAGGAAGAGGTTGGTGATGTTGGCGCAGGCAATCAGCAGGACGGCCACCGCCACGCCGGTGACCCATAACAACGTTCGGGCGTCGAGACTCGGGTCCGGGCCGGCCGCCGTCTTGAGCGCGCCCGGGATTGCGGCCGGGTGGGCCAGGTCGGCCGGCGGCTGGTCCGTCTGGGTGGCGCGAGCGGCGTTCCAACTTCGGACGAAGGCGTTGGTCAGGTCGGTCGTGGCGGCCGCCAGGCCGATGCCGGGTTTGCGCCGGACCATCATCTCCATCCAGCCCCAGTTGTAGTTGAGAAAGTACTCCCGCCCGTCGTCGTCAGGCTGGCTGCCCGCAAAGGTCGTGATCGGGAAATAGGCGACCGGGGGATCGTCGTCGGAAACGCCGGCGAACCCCTTCGGCGCGATGCCGATGATGGTACAGCGCACGCCCCCGATTTGAATCGGCTGGCCGATGACGTCCTGACCGCCGTACTCCGATTGCCAGAAGGCGTAGCTCAGGACCGCGACATCGGCGCCCCGCGGGGTGGCGTCCTCAGACGCGATGAAAAACCGGCCGGCCGCCGGCCTGGCGTCGAAGAAATCAAAGAAACTCGCGCTGACGGCCCCGACGGACCGCTCTCTCGATGCCGCACCGCTCCCGACGGCGGCGGTCTCAAGAAAGAACGCCGCGTGTTCGGAGAACGAAGTGGTCCATTGGTTCAGGTCGAGGTAGCGCTTGTACTCGAAGTTGCTGGTGGTGATCGTGCGGTCTTGGAAGGTGTATCGGAGGTACACCCGGTGGACCGTGCTCGGGTCCCGGAGAAAAGCGTGGGGCCGGAACATCAGTTGGTCGATGATCCCGAACATCGCCGCGTTGGCGCCGATGCCCAGGCCTAACGTGATGATCACGCCGAGGGCGAAGCCCGGAGAGCGCCGAAGGCCCCGGATGGCGTACCGGACGTCCTGCTGGAAGTGATCGAGCCACGGGATCGACCACCGATCCCTGGCTGCTTCGCGGACCTGGGTCACGTTGCCGAGTTGCCGGCGGGCTTCAGGCCCGGTGCGCCCGTCGCGTTCGAGCTGGCGCTGGTGAAAGGCGAGCTCGTCCTGAAGCTCGCGGTCGAGCCGGTCGCGACGGAACCAGTCCTTGAGTCGAGCCAATAGTTCACGCATCTCGGGTCTCCCTTAGGCGCCCTGCATGACGCGGGCAATTGCTGTCATCAGGTCGGCAAAGCTGGTTTCTTGGTGGCCCAGGTGTTTCTCCCCGGCTACGGTCAGGGTGTAGTAGCGGGCCCGCTGGTTGTTGGGGGTCTGTTGCCATTCGGCTTTGATCCAGCCCTTTTGGCGCATCCGTTGGAGGGCGGGGTAGAGGGAGCCTTCTTCGACCCGGAGGACGTCGCGGGAGTGGCGTTGGATGTGCTGGGCGATACCGTACCCGTGCATCGGCTGGACGGTGAGGGTCTTCAAGACCATCATGTCGAGGGTGCCGGGGAGGAGGTCGCGCTTATCTA
>JAYVJS010000180.1:0-13949 GCA_043769075.1 Gemmatimonadota bacterium
ATCCGAGCCCGGGCCGGTCCGGTGAAGTAGGTCAGGTACCGATCGACCTCGGGGCGGCGCTCAAGGCCGTTGAAGGCGCTCTGGAGGGTCGAATCCTGGCCCCACAACGGCCCGGTCAAGCCAGCCGCGATCACCAGGATGCCAAACCACTGTCGAAGGGTCATGGGAGGGCATGAAGCAGGTCGCGAGCCGCCAGGCCGCTACAGGTAATCCGTTGGTATTGATGTAGTTGCCGCGTTGCCCCAGGGTGAGACGATCCGGCGTGCCGGACGGCATTGCCGCTCTGCCCGTCGTTCCTGCCGCCCTAGCCGTCCGAGTGGGCTCCCGTTTCGGCGGCGAGGTAGACCGCTTCGATCGCGTCGCGGTAGTGGGCCTCGACGACCCGACGCCGGACTGACAGCTTCGGGGTCAGCTCGCCACTTTCGATCGAGAACTCCCGGGCCACGATCAGGAACCGCTTCGGGACTTCAAACCGGGCCAAGTCGCGGAGGTGCTTCATCGCTTCGGCCTCGAGATGCTTGACGACCCCTTCGAGGGCGATCAATCCGGACCGGCTTTCCCATCGGATTCCTTGGCTGCCGGCCCAAGCCTCCAGGGTTTCGAAGTTTGGAGCCAGGAGCGCGATCGGGAACTTGCGGCGGTCGCCTAACAACACGGCATTGGCGATAAAGGGGTTTTGTCGGAGCATCCCTTCGATCGGTTGAGGAGCGATTTTTTTCCCGCCGGCGGTCGCGATCAAATCCTTTTTTCGATCGGTGATTTTGAGATAGCCGTCGGCGTCGATCTCGCCGATATCGCCGGTGTAAAACCATCCGTCGGGGTCAATCGCTTCCGCCGTGTCGGCCGGCTTCCCGAAATAGCCTCGCATGACGCCAGGCCCGCGGGTCAGGATCTCGCCGTCCGCCGCAATCCGGATCTCCACACCAGGAATCGCGCGGCCCACGGTGCCAAAGCGGATGTGCTCGAGCGTGTTGACGGTGATCACCGGCGAGGTTTCGGTGAGACCGTAGCCTTCGAGGATCGGGAGCCCCGCGGCATAGAAGAACCTGGCAATCTCGGTTGAGAGCGGAGCCCCGCCGGACAGGAAGAACTTGAGCCGGCCGCCAACCCGGGCCCGAATCGTCCGAAACACCAGGCGGTCGGCGAGGAATCGCTGGAACCGGAGCCCCAAGGGGATCGGTTGCCGAGCGAGCGACAGGTCGGCGGCGCGTTCCCCGACCCGCTTCGCCCAGAAGAAGACGGCCCGACTGAGCGCCGACCGGCGGAGGGCGGTTTCGAGGGCCCGGGCATAGATCTTCTCGTAGAGCCGAGGCACTGCGGCGACCACCGACGGTCGGATCTCCGCCAGGTTGGCCGTCACCGCCTCGATGCTCTCGGCGTAGTTAATGATCACGCCGCTTCGGAACATGCTGTAATGCCCCGTCATCCGCTCGAAAATGTGGGACAGGGGCAGTAACGACAGGCACTCGTCGCCCTCGCCGACCTGAAGGATGGATCGGGCCGCTTCGACGTTGGAGGCAATGTTGCCATGGGTCAGCATCACTCCTTTGGGGTCGCCCGTCGTCCCGGAGGTGTAGATGATTGTGGCAAGGTCGGAGTAGGTCACTCGGTCGGCGTCGGCCCGCCAGGTGGGATGCTGATCGGATGCCGAGCGCCCGGCGGCCATGAGAGCCTCGAGAGATTGCACCTTCGGGCCCACGATGGTCGGATCGAACGTGACGACCCATTCAACGGCGGGCAGCTTGGACAGCACCGAGGCCAGCTTGGCGAACTGGGGGCCGGTCGAGACGAACACCAGCCGGGCGCCGGAATCGGCCAGCAGGTACTGGATTTGGTTGGCGGTCAAGGTTGGGTAGATCGGAACGTCGGCGGCTCGCGCGGTGAGGCAGGCGAAGTCGGCGAAGGCCCATTCCGGGCGGTTTTCCGAGAGGATCGCGACCCGGTCTCCGGGAGCGATGCCTAACGAAAGTAGGCCCTTGCTGATCGCTTCGACGGTGGCGGCCACCTCCGCATAGGAGTATGGGCGCCATTGACCGGCTTGCTTGCCGCGAAGGGCGACTCGCTCGGGGGCGAACCGGTCGAGCACGTCGAAGTAGAGCCTGGTCAGCGTCACCGGTGACGGAACCGGATCACCACCCGGCGGCCCGAGCCGGGAATGCGCTGGCCGGAAGCCCGGTAGGCATTGATCTCGACGACAGCCCGGTCGGGCACCGTGCGGCCCCCGACTCCGACCACAGTGGCCGTGGCAATTCCGTTGGGGCCGGTAGTCAGGGAATCCGCGATCCGGCCGGACGCGAACGTGACCGCCGGGGAATCGGCCGGGGCGGGCTCGATGATGCGAAACCCAACCGGGCGTCCGACGACGCCGGCCGGAGGGGTGCCGCCTTCAAGCGCAATCCTGATTTGGGCCCCGTTGGCGTCGACTGGAGCCTCGAGCGAGTCGCTCTCGGGAAGCCGCAGGGTGTCGGCCGACCCCGTGAGGGTGAATCTGATGGCGGACCGGGTCGAGATCAGCGTGTCCTTCCCGAGGACCCCGATCTGGAGGTCGGCCATGCCGGTCGCCAGCTTGGCCGTTACGATGCCTTTGAGGGTATCGACTGCGATCGCCGCCGTGTCGGAGGTTCGCCACGTGATCGTCGCGTTGACGCTGTCTCCGGCTCCGTTGCGAGCCACGGCTCGAATCGAGACGGAACGGCCCAACTCGAGGAAGGAATTGGCTGGGAGGGTGATTTCCAAGAACGAAATCTGATCGGCATTCTCGAAGGCCCCGCTGCAGCCGACAATGCCGGCTGCGACTGCGCCACCGATCAGGCCGAACTGACGGCGGCGGCAGGCGATTCTTCGAGATCCCGTAGGGCGGTGTTGGCGTGCTGAATCCACCGGTCGGCGTCCGATCCTCGAGGGGGTTTGGCCAGGAACGCACGGAGGTGTTCCGTGGCTCGATCGGGTTCCCCGCGTTTCAGGTGCAGAAACGCTAGACCATAATGGGCTCCCGAGAGCGAATCGTCCAGTTCCAAGGCTCGGCGGTAGTGACGGATCGCCTCGTCGGGCTGCCCGGTCTTGGTAAACGCGATCGCCATGTTCTGGAGGATCCGGGGGTCGTTGGGGTTGTCCCGGAGTCCGAGGCGATAGCTGGTCAATGCGGCGACATAGTCCCCCAGCCGCTCCAGCGCGAGGGCCTCGTTGAGATAGTCGAGGCGCTGGGGTTCACTCGGGGCCGTACTTAACCGATCCAGGACGCGTCGAAAGAAACTCATGAGCTCGGTTCGTCTCCGTTTCCGGGGGGGGCGCTGCATCGCTGCTACAACATAAGAAAGTTGTTTACCCGTTGCAATACAAGTCGTTGCGCTACCGACTCGATCTACTCCACCTTGCGGCTGACTTTCGGAGCCCTAGGCGGGGACCTATCTTGGGTGCCACCCACCAACTCACCCACCACCCCGACCGGGAGCAAGCATGCCGCGGCGACCCTTGGAACCCACTCGGGAAACCCTCGAGATCGATTGGCCTCTTTTCGGGGAGCTCTGCCGGGCTTTGGCCCTCAAGGTCGCCCGCGCGTACGATCCCGAGATCGTCGTAGGGATCGCAAAGGCCGGGGTCATCCCGGCGGCGGTGGTCGCTTCAATTTTGGAGCGCGAGTTTGGTTCGATGACGCTGACCCGAAAAAGAGCCGGTTCGACGCCGGTGATGGCGAGTGGACCGCCGGCGTCGATCCGGGGGCGGCGGGTGCTGCTGGTCGACGAGACCTGTGACTCGGGGCATACGCTCAAGCTGGCCCTCAACGAAATCCGGGCCGTCGCCCCGGCGGAAGTCCGAACCGCGGTCTCGTTCAAGACCGGCGGATACCAGCCTGATTTCTTCTCGTTCGAGACCGACAAATCCATTGTGCTGCCCTGGGATCGAGAAGTGGTTCGGGATGGCGAGGTCATGCGGCGGGCCGACTGGATTGCGGGAATCCGCCCGAATGCGTGACGTGCTTGCGGAAGCCATGCGCGGGGTGTCGGGCTACGTCGAAATCCGGCTCCGCCGCAGGTGGTCGACCGCGGTGGTTTTTCGGAAGCAACGACTGGAAGTCGCCACTGAGTATCACGCCTTCGGTGGCGTGGCCCGGTGCCTCGTCATGGGCCACGGGTGGGGAGCGGTCGCGTTCACCGATCCCGACCGGGCCGGGTCCGCGGTGCTTCGCGCCCATGAGCTGTCCCTCGAAACCCGGCCCGAAACGCCGATCGCTTTGGCGCCGATCCCGATCCGGCAGGTCGATCAGGCCGACCTCCTGGTCGACGACCCCCGCCTCATCTCACTGTCAGCGAAGCGCCAGCTCCTCGAAGGACTCACCGCGGAGCTCCTGGCTGCCGACCGCCGGGTGATCGACTCAAGAACCAGCTACGGCGACGCGGTCTTCGAAACCTGGCTGGCCACCAGCGAGGGTGTTTGGCTGCACGAACTCCGGAGCGAGGCCAGTCTCGGGGCCTTAGCGGTGGCCGGCGAGGACGGGGCTCAGGAACGGGCTCTGGAGTCGGTTGCCGTGCTTGGAGGCTGGGGGGCCGTGGCCGGCCGGTCGCCGCTGTTTCGGGAGGTTGGCGAGCGGGCCGTGGGGCGGCTCCATGCCGCCCCGGTCCCGGCTGGCCGGTATCCGATCGTCTTTGACCACCGTGCCACCGGCGCGCTGGTGTTGCAAACCATCACCAATCTTTGCCGGTCGCCGTCGCGGGGTATCGAACGGGCCCTGCTCCCACTCGGAACCCGCATCGGTCCGGAAACGTTGACGGTCGGGGACGATCCGACGGCGTTAGGTCTCCGAACCAGCTTGGCGCTTGATGACGAGGGGACTCCGGCCAACCATACCCACCTCGTCCAAAACGGCGTTGTCGTGGCCCACCTGCACACCCGGGAGACCGCAGCCCGGGCCGCCGTTGGCCCGACGGGACATGCCTTGGCGCCGAGCCTTCGGTCGATTCCCGCAGCCCGGCCCACGAACAGCTATGTCGCCAAAGGCGAGGGCGACCTCGAGGCCCTGCTGGCCGATGTGCCGTTAGGTGTCTATGTCGCCGACGTGATCGGCGTGGCGCTTGAGGGGCACCAGGTCACCGTGACCCCTGCTTCGACCCGGATGATCCGCGATGGCGTCCTCGCCGAATCGGTGAAGTGCGCGCCGATCACCGCCGACCTGTTCACGCTGTTCGGCCGCCTCGACCGGGTCGGCGGCGACTTCGCCTGGGATCCGAGTGCCGCGACCCTGCATGACTCAGGCCCGCTCCGGCCGATCACCACCGGAGCACCACACACCCGGTTTGTTGACATCGACATTGGTGCGCTCTACGCATGATCGCCGAAGTACTCGCTGACCTTCGGTCGCGGACAACACACGCCGACTCAGTCAGGGCTCGCGACGAAACGATCACCGCCACGCTCGCGGGGCCGTCCCATGCCCTGGTGTCGGTCGACCAAAGCGATTCGATCCAGATCCGGGTCATTGCCAACGAGCGACTCGGCTGGGCGGGGGGCGACAGCTCGTCGGTTCGCGCCGTCGCGGATCGGGCCGTCGACTCGGCCGCTGCCGGCGACGTGGCGCAAATGTTCTTTCCAGCGCCGGCCGCCCTTCCGGCTGTCGTCACCCGATCACCGGCGGCCGCGGCGCTGACCGCGCGCGACCTGGTGGGTCTCGCCGGCCGGCTGGCCGACCGCCTCCGGCGACTCAACCTTCCGATCGAAGCCTGGGCCGAGCGCTCGTTGGGTGGAGTCGAGGTTGGGAACAGTCGGGGCGTCCTGGCCTCCTACGACCTGACCGTCGTTGGTGTCGGGGTGTCGGTCGGCGACGGCCCGGCCCCCTGCCGGCTCCATCTGGCGGGCGTCGCACCACCTGACGAAACCGACCTCGACCGGCTGGTCGACGAGGTCGAACGCCGCTTTACTCCGCCTGTCATCGAGCTGACAGCGCCGCCCGGCGGGCCGATTTGGTTTGCGCCTCGCGCGGTACGAGGCCTTCTGGTCCCGCTGCTGAGTCGCCAGCTTGGCGATGGGAGGATCGGCGCTCAGGGCGGGAAATGGTCGATCGATTCCCGACTGTCGCTCTACGACGACCCGCTGATCGACGGCCGGCCGGGCAGTCGACCAATCTGCGACGACGGGATCCCAACTCAACGGTTGGCGTTGCTGGAAAACGGAAGACCCGGTCGGCCGCTGCTGGATCTCCGGACCGCCTCACGCCATCGGTTGCCCGCGACTGGTCACGGGCTCCGGCGGGGCTACCGAGCGCCGGGAGCCGCATTCTCGAACCTGAGCCTCGAATCGGACGAGCCGGGAACTCTGGAACTCGCGGCCGCCGTCGGCGACGGACTCTTGGTCTCCGATTTCGAGATCGGACTGGCTCCGAATCCGGATCGGGGTGTGTTCCGCGTCGCCACGCCGTGGTGCTATCGGATTGTCAACGGCCGGGTTGTCGGTCGGGTGCAGGGGGTGGTACTGGCCGGCGAGATAATCCGGCTGTTGGAGCGGGTGGTTGCGATTGGCGCCGATGCCGAATGGCATGGTGCGGCCCGGCTCTGTTCCCTGGTCCTCGATGGGGTTGGGGTATCGCTTCGGTAAGCTAGCTCCGGAGCTCGGCCACGAGGTCCTCGTAGCTCTTGCCGCCGACCAATCCCTCATACAACCAAGTCAGCAGGTCAGGGCTCCCGACCAAAAAGCGGCATCGAGCGTCACCCCGACTCCGACAGTCGACCTCCATGACCGCCGCCGGATAGCCACCGAGGCGGGTAAAGAAATCCGACAGCATGCCGCAGGTGAAATGGCACGACGGCACCACCGTGCCGCGCGGATCTGCCAATGCCCAGTCTCCGCTGTCCAGGCCGAGGAGGCCCGGGGCAAGGGTTTCCATCGAGACGGATCCCCACCCCTCCTCGCGGAAAAACCCGGCCAGCGCATCGCCAAGATACCTCGCGTCCAGCGACTGGGGTGTCTCCACGCCGTACCGGTTCGACACCGATCCGACAAAGCCGTCATAGGCCCCGTCGCCGGCGGCAAAACCGATTTCCCGGAGCAGTCCTGCCGCGTGTTCCGGTAGTTCGCGCTCCAGCACCGAGCGGAGCTGCTCGATGGCGGCACGGCCGACGGCAAGACGGGGAGTCGTAGCGATCGAAGTCATCAGTTGAAGCTAGGCTTCCCGCCCGATACGGCGCAAGAGTTCGGGCTCGTCGATCACCTCGACGCCGAGTTTCTGGGCCTTGTCGAGCTTGCTCCCCGCCTCCTCCCCCGCGACGAGAGCGTCGGTCTTCTTCGTTACCGTGCCGGTTACCCGGCCACCGGCTCCCTCGATGAGGGCCGTGGCCTCCCCGCGGGACAAGGTCGGAAGCGTCCCGGTCAGGACGTAGGCTTTCCCGCAGAGCGACCCTCCCACCGGCTCCGCGTTAGGTTCGTCCACGTTGAGCCCGGCCCGAACCAAGCGATCGATCAGTGCCAGGTTGCTTGGGGTGGCGAAGAACTCGACCACTGCGGACGCGATCGTCGGCCCGATCCCCGGCACCTCGCCGATCGCGTCCTCCCCGGCTCGGGCCAAGGCGTGGAGGGTCCCGAACCGGCGGGCCAGCAGTTGGGCGACGTTCTTCCCGACGTGCCGGATGCCCAATCCAAAGAGGAGCAGGGAAAGGGGACGGGCTTTGGAGTCGGCGATCGATTGGATCAGTTGGGTGGCGGACTGCTCGGCAAACCGGTCGAGGGCCATCAGCTGAGGCGCCTGGAGCCGGTAGAGGTCGCTGACGTCGGCGATCAAGCCGGCATCGAGCAACTGACGGATCCGCTCGAATCCGAGCCCCCGAATATCGAGCGCCTCTCGAGAAGCAAAATGGACAATCGACTCGAAGATCCGACCAGGGCACGCGGCGTTCGGACAAAACCGCATCGCCTCATCAGCCAGCCGAAGCGCGGGGGTCTGACAGGCCGGACACCGGTCCGGCGGGACGAACGGACGTTCGGTCCCATCCCGGCGCTCGCGGCGGGGGCCGATAACCTGGGGAATCACCTCACCGGCCCGGATGATTTCGACCCAATCGCCGATCCGGATGTCCTTTTGGGCAATCAGATCTTCGTTATGCAAGGTGGCGCTCGACACCGTCACGCCACCGACCTCGACGGGGGTCAGCACGGCATACGGGTTGAGCGCCCCGGTTCGGCCGACGTTGATCCGGATGTCCTCCAACCTGGTGATCGCCACTTCGGGCGCGAACTTTCTCGCAATGGCCCACCGCGGCTCCCGGCCCCCGACGACGCCGAGGTCCTCTTGAAGGTCGCGGCGATCGACTTTGATGACGACGCCATCGGCTTCGAACGGGAGCGTCGCGAGGAGGGCCTCGTATTCGGGAATCGCGGCTTGCACCGCCGCCATCGTCAGGAATCGTCGGCGATGGGGCTCGACTTGAAATCCCCACCGCTCGAGGACTTCCAGAACGTCGTGGTGCGAGGTGGCCGGGAGTGCGCCCTCGATGACTTCGACATGGAACGCAAACATCCGAAGTCGGCGTGATCGCGTAACCCGAGCGTCGAGCTGGCGTAGGCTGCCGGCCGCGGCGTTTCGCGGATTAGCGAACAATGGCTCGCCGAGGGCCTCGCGACGGGCATTGAGCTTTCGGAAGGAGGCAAGCGGAAAGTAGACTTCGCCCCGGACCTCGATCAGGCTTGGGACATCCGACCCGGTCAACATCAGCGGGATGTCGCCGACGGTCTTCAGGTTCGCGGTGATATCCTCGCCGACGATGCCGTTCCCCCGGCTGGCGCCGACAGCCAACTGCCCGTGTCGGTAGGTCAGGTTGACCGCGGCGCCGTCAATCTTGACCTCGGCGGCGTAACCGGCGGCCCGCACGTCGGGGTTGATCCGGGCATTCCGGTCTTCCCACGCCGCCAGTTCCTCAGGGGAAAAGGCGTTGGCCAACGAAAGCATCGGCCGGCGATGAGGGTGCTTGGTCAGCGAGGCGGCCGGTTCTCCGCCAACCCGCTGGGTGGGGCTATCGGCCGTGAGAAGGCTCGGGTGAGCCGTTTCGAGACCCCGGAGTTCGTGGAACAAGCGATCGTACTCAGCGTCGGAGATCTCTGGCGCATCTTCGACGTGGTACAGACGGTTGGCGCGGTGGATCGCCGCCCTGAGTTCCTCGACCCGAGCGGCCGGGCCGGGGGTCGGTCGTTTCACGGACTGGATTCGCGCCGTAGCACCGCCAGCGCGACCCCCGCCAAGCGATCGAGTTCGGCTTGACTGGCCTTCGGAACCATTTCGTCGACCGAACCGGCGTCTTGGTCGGTGAAGGTGACGAGTAACTGCCGGAGAAACGCGATCATGGCGGCCCGTTCCCGTTCCTTTTCGAGCGCCGCCGCGCTGCCCCGCTGCTTGGCCTGGATTCGCTCGAATCGATGGGCGGTCCGGAGCGCTCGGGCGGTCACGTCGGCCACCAGGCGGGCCCATTGGACATCCGAGCTGGTGAGGGCCGGCCGGGTCCGGTCGGTCCGCAGAAAGATCGCCCCGATGGTCACCTTCCGCCACGCGATCGGCACGACGGTGATCGACTGGACTCGCCGGGTGGCGAGGGCGTCCTGGACCGATTCCAGGGCGGGCTCATGGATCACATCCGGGATGTTGACGATCTCCCCGGTCTCGATTGCCCGTTTGAGTTCGGGGTAGTCGGCCAGGTTGACGGTTCGGCTCCGCAGCGAGGGGTCTTCGTAGCTGGCGACCAGATGGACGCTGCCGCCGCCGTTTTCGGTGAGAAAGACGGAACAACGGTCGAGCTCGAGGGCATAGCCGACCCGGCGGGCGACGGATTGGACGATGTCCCGATAGTTGAGCGACCCTGCCAGCTCCCGAAGCAGCTCAATCACGATCAGGAGGCGGCGGCGCTCGATCTCGAGTTCCTCGATCCGGGCTTGGAGCCGGTCGGGGCCGGTGGCGGGAAATCGGGCTGGATTCATGGCCGGTAAATTAGCAATGTTGGTTGAACCCGGCTGCCCGGGGCGCTAGCTTCAAGAATGGACACCCCCCCTGAACTCGAACCAACCGACGAATCCCCGCCACGCCGGAGCGGTGGGTTTGGTTTGGGCCTCTTGGTCGGGGCGGTGGTCGGCGCCGCTGTGGCCCTACTGATGGCGCCGGAGCCCGGGCGGGCCACTCGGCGCCGATTGCGGGACCGGTTGGCGGCCGCCCGGGAACGAGTCGGGGAGGGTATCGAAGACCTCGACGATCGGGTCCGCCACGAGATCCGCCGCCGCCGTTAGAGGCGGTCTGACTTGTCAGCGATCCGCCCGAGCAGCCGGGCGGCCTCAATCCGGTCACGGGCGTCGAACCGCTCTCGTTCCGGGAGCTCGGCAATCCGGTCCAATTCTCGCCGGGCCTCGGTGTAGCGGTGCCGGTCCACGTAGATCCGGGCCAAGTCCAAACGATGGAAAATCCGGGTCGGATCGAGGCGGACGGCCGCTTCCAGGTGGTCGACGGCGGCGGCCCAGTTGGCCTTGCCTAACAACTTTCCACCTAACAAGTTCTTGGCCATGAAACGATTGAACCCGGAGGTTCGCATCGTTTCCGCGTGCCACAGGCCTAACACGTGGTGGGCCCCGTCATGATCGGGGGCGATTTCCAGGGCCCGAGTCGCCGCCTCGTAGATGCCGACCGCGTAACGAACCCGGTCTTTCTTGCTCTTGGTGAGGGCCACCCGGCCGAGCGCCGCCGCCAGAGCGAAAAACCCTTCCGGCTTGGTGGGGTCCGCCACGACCGCTCGTCGGGCAAACCGCTCCGCCGATCGGTAGGCCGAGTCCCGGGTTTGGCTCGGCACCGAATCCGGGGTTTCTTGGCCGACATCGATCCAGGCCATCGCGGTTCGCCAATTGGCTTCGAATTGAAGAGAGTCGAGCGCCAGGATGGGGCCGAACGACCGGAGGACCGCCTGCGGGTCACGGTCGGCGGCGACCGGTTCTTTGGCCGCGAGTCCCGGGTCGGTCTGGGCCTGGAGCGAGGTGATCGCCCACCAGCCCAAACCCAGAAGCACTCTCATTCGCATCGGCGAATCATATGAGCGAAGGCCAATTTGCGGTACCACGGCTGATTGAGCGGAAGCGGGACGGGGGTGCCCTGTCGGCCGCCGAATGGCGCGGCTTGGTCGACGGGTACGTGGCGGACCAGATTCCCGACTATCAGATGGCCGCGATGGCGATGGCCGTGTTGTTCCGAGGGCTCAGCGGGGATGAACTCGTCGCATTGACACAAGCCATGCGGGAGTCGGGCGAACAGTTCGACCTAGGCGACTTTGACCGGCCTCGGGTGGATAAACACTCGATCGGCGGAGTTGGGGACAAAACGTCGCTCCTGCTCGCCCCGATGTTGGCTTGCCTGGGTGCGGCTGTTCCAATGATCTCCGGACGGGGGCTCGGACACACCGGCGGCACCCTCGACAAGTTGGAGGCCATTCCTGGCTTCCGGACCCGGCTGACCCTGGCTGATGCCCGGCATCAACTGGAGCGAATCGGGGTGGTGATGGTCGGCCAGACCCCGGAATTGGTCCCCGCTGATCGGAAGTTGTATGCCCTTCGGGATGTCACGGGGACCGTCGAATCGATTCCGCTGATTGCCGCCAGTATCATGTCAAAGAAACTGGCCGAGTCATTGAACGGCCTGGTCCTCGACATCAAGACCGGGAGTGGGGCCTTCATCCGCGACCCGGCCGATTCTCAGGTTCTCGCGGCGACCATGATCGGGCTGGGCGAGGCGAGCGGGTGTCGGACCATCGGCCTGCTGACCGCGATGGACCGCCCCCTCGGCTTCGCCTGCGGCAACGCCCTCGAGGTCGAGGAAGCCCTGCTTGGCCTCACCGGGCGGGGCCCGGCCGATCTCATGGAGGTGACGTATGCGTTGGGAGCCGAGATGCTGGTCGCGGCAGGATTGGTGTCCGATCGGGGCCAGGCCCGGGCCCAGGTCGAAGCCGTGGTGGCGAGTGGAGCCGCGCTCGAGCGATTCGGGCTCCTCGTCGAGGCCCAAGGCGGGGACCGACGGGTCCTCGACGACCCATCCCGGTTGCCGGTCGCTCCGGTCATCGTAGAGGTCGTCGCCGAGGCTGGGGGGCGGTTAGCCCAGGTGGATCCCCGGGCGATCGGCCATGTCGTGGCGGCACTGGGCGGTGGCCGGTTGCGGACCGACGACCTCATCGATCCGGCGGTCGGGGTTCGCCTTCTCGCCAAGCCCGGCGCCCTCCACCAAGCCGGCGATTTGCTTGCCACCGTCCATGCCCGGACCGCGGCCATGGCGGGTCCAGCCGTGGCCGCCGTCCGAGCGGCCTGTAAATTCGGGCTTGGCCCCGACCCGTTACGCCTCGTCAGTCATCGGGTGACCCGGGACGGGGTGGAGGCCCTCGCCTAACGGGGGGTTGCGGTGAGGCCGATTTGGCGCCACTCTTTTGGGATGGACTCATCGCTCCCCCCCGATTCCGCTTCGGAGTCGACCGCCGAATCCCAATCCAGCCGCCCCAACGGGCCCGGACGCTCCCCGAAACAGGGCCCCGATCGCCATGAGATCGGGCAGCGGACCAGCGACCGATGGCGGGCCTACCTCAGGGATTTGCTCCGCAACGACTGATCCTCAGCCACGCAACTCAATGCAGTAATTTCGCCCGACCGGAGTCTTGCCGGTGGCGTACCCTTTGCCTCCATTCAAGTCGTTGGGGTCCCCATTGCCCGGGGCCATCCGTATGGCCGCTCACACCTTCGGCGCTTACTCGTCCCAATCGGCGCCGCGGTCGTCGGGGGCAAATCGCCCGAGTTATGCGGGGGGCCAACCCGCAGCGATGCGAAGAACTGCACTTAAGGGGGGCGCGACGATGACGGTAGGTTCCACGGCCGCGTGGTATGCCACGCCGACCAAGGCATCTGATCCGGCGGCTCGGGCTGTGAGCCAAGGGCCGCGCGCGCTCGATGCTCGGGGCCTGGCCACCATGCATCACCTGCTGGTCCAGCTCGAACACGTCGCTCTCCGGCCCCGATTTGCTGAAGCGTGCAAGGCCTTCGGCGATATCGTGTGGTGCGATGATTTGGATGACCTGATGATTCGGGCCTCGGCGCGCGAAGCGCTCGCGGTGATCGTCGACGTCGTTGACCGATCGGGCACGTCCTCTGTGCCGGCCATGGCCCGGATTCGGGAACGCCGACCCGATCTCCCGATCATCCTGTGGTGTGACCGTGCCGGTCCGGATGGGGCAACCCTTTCGGCGATGATGGAGGCCGGCCTGTCGGCGATCATTTTCCGAGCCGACACCGACTTTGAGCGACGACTGTTGTCGGCGGTGTCTCGGGCGAGCGATGTGGCCTTCCAACAACTCACCGACCAGGCCCTCCATCGGCGAGTTCCCACCCCGTTCATTCCGGTGGTGCGTTTCTGTTTGGATCACGCCGCCAGCACGCCGCGTGTTGAGGTGGTGGCCCGCGTCGTCGGGCTGACCAGCAAAGCCCTGGCCGCGCAGCTCAAACGAGCCGGCCTGCCGCCGGTCAGCTCGCTTGTGATGTGGAGCAAAGCCCTCGTCGCGGCGTATCGACTCGAAAAGACGACCGAAACCGTGGCCGTCATTTCGCGCTCGCTCGGATTTTCCTCGGGATCGGCGCTCCGGCGCCTGTTGAAACGCTGCGCCAACGAACCCCCGCAGGCGATTCGAGCGACCGGGGGGTTCGGATGGGTGCTCCGATGTTTCGAACGGCAGTTGACGAAAGGGGGACGGCTGTAGCTCCGCCGTACCGGTGTCTCTACACGTCCAGGTTGCTCACGTACTTGGCGTTCTGCTCAATGAATTGACGCCGCGGTTCCACTTCGTCGCCCATCAGTTCCTCGAACAGCCGGGATGCCTCGACGGAATCCTCCAGCGTCACTCGGAGGATGGTCCGCTTTTCGGGGTCCATGGTGGTGTTCCACAGCTGCCCCGGGTTCATTTCACCCAAAC
>JAYVJS010000181.1:0-3346 GCA_043769075.1 Gemmatimonadota bacterium
TGGTGGTGGGCGCATCGGAAACCTCGGTCGCGGGCACCATGGACGTCTTCACCTGGACGGCGGCAGTGGGGATCCGCCGTCTTGGCCGGCCGGGCGGGACCAATGTCGCCATGCCGGTGGCGATCAATGGCTGCGGCTTGGTCTCGGGCACTGCCATGACGCCCGACGGCACCGCGAACCGCCCGTGGCGGTGGTCCGAAGCCGCCGGCTTCGTCCACCTGCCGCTCCCGGCCGGGGCCACCACCGGCGTGGTGGTCGGCATGGACTCGCTCGGCGTGGTGTATGGCAACGTCTCGAACGGCGGTCAGAGCACGCCGTATGTCTGGTACCGTGATCGCGGGGAGCCGTTGCCGGGTGGCTCGACGCTCGTAGTTCGCGCCGTGAACGCGTGCGGCACGGCGGTCGGCACCTATCAGCAGACCGACAACGACGGCCGGATCGCTACCTGGACTCGCCCCGGCTGTTGACGTCGGCTATCGCTTCACGGCGGCGGCCACCCGTTCCACTTGGCGCATGACCCGAAGCAAATTGCCACCTGCCACCTGAGCCAGTTCCCGGTCGGACCATCCTCGACGGGCCAGCTCCACCAGCACCGCCGGAAACGCCCCCACGTCATCCAGCCCGATCGGGTTGTAATCGGTCCCGTCGAAATCGGAACCGAACCCGACATGTTCCGCTCCGATCATCCGCCGCACATAGTCGAAGTGGTCGGCGACCTGGCCAATCGTCGGGAGCGGCACCGGATGAGCCTTCTCCCATCGGGTGATCGAATCGGTCGCCATCGCACTGTCACCCATCAACCGGCGGTTCGGATCGAAGTTCGGGGCGATCCGGTCCCGCTCACCGTACCAGTCCTTGGTGGGCTGATGAATGAACCAGGCGTCGAAGTTGATCATTACGAGACCGCCCTTCTTGCCGACTTCGCGAAGGACGTCATCCGGCACGTTCCGGGGATGATCGGAAAAGTGGCGGATCGAGGAATGCGAGAAGATCACCGGAGCGCGGCTGACGCGGAGCGCATGCCGCATGGTCAGATCCGACACGTGCGAGAGATCCACCATCATGCCGAGCCGGTTCATCTCCCGGACGATCGCCTCGCCATGCCGGGTCAGGCCGCGATGGAGGGGTTTGTCGGTCGAGGCGTCGGCCCACTCGGTGTTTCGCCAGTGAGTGAGCGTCATATAGCGCGCCCCCGCGGCGTAGAGCGTGCGCAGGTTAGCGATCGAGTTCTCGATGATGTGGCCGCTCTCGATCCCAAGCAGCGACGCCACCTTGCCCTGTTTACTGAGCCGGACGATATCGGCTGCGGTGAGCGCCGGAGCGAAGTCGGCGTTCCGCCGGGCCATCTCGCGAAACAGCGCCAGCTGCGGCTGGGCCGAAGCAAACGGATGGGGAAACTCCGGTTGCACCGGGACATGGACCGCCCAGAATTGGGCCCCGACCCGGCCCCGCTTGAGCCGGGGGAGATCGCTCATGAACTCCGGCATCGGCCGGGCAAAGTCGAACGAATCGGCAGTCCAGTGCTTGTTCCAGACCCGAAACAAGAAATCGTTGTGGCCGTCGATCAGCGGCGTTGACTCGAGCACCCGGGCCACTCGGGCCTCGGGCGTCTCGCCGACTGTGAATGGAGCCGCCGCGTGGGTGACCCGTCCCCCCACCACGGTCAGGAGGGCGGTTACATCCTTGATCTGCTCCGGCTTGATGGTGAACAAGTCTCGGCTCAGCACCACGAAATCGGCCAGCATTCCGGTCTTGAGCTTTCCCTTGTCGGCCTCGCTCGCCTCGGCGTAGGCGTTGTTGGCGGTATAGGATCGCAGCGCGGTCTCCAGATCGAGCCGCTCCTCAGGGAACCAGCCGCCCTCGGGTTGGCCGTCGAGCGTGCGTCGGGTCACCGCCGCGTAGATGATCTTCATCGGATCGGCGGTGTACCAGGAGGCGTTGGTGCCGGGCCAGTCCGACCCGAAGGTGAGTCTCACCCCCGCGTCATGGAGCGTCTTGAAGGCATACGCCCATCGGGCCCGAGCGCCGATTCGCGGCTCCATCCATCGCATGTCGTCGATGGCATGGTACGGCTGCACTTCGGCGATGACGCCGAGTGCCGCATAACGCTTCGCCACGGCGGCACCCCGGAGCACCTGCGAATGGATGATCCGAAACCGCCGCTCTCGGGGCGGGTTCTCGCGGACCACCTTCTCGAACAGCGACAGCAGGGAGTCGATCGCCTCGTCGCCGATCGCGTGGACCATCGGCGTATATCCGGCCTTGTCGGCGCCGATCAGGTTCCGTTCCATGTTGCCGGCGGGCTCCATGCCGGAGCCCGGGCCGCTGGTGGCGGCAGTATTGGTGGAGTCGCGCCACTCGCCCCGCTTACCAGAGTGGAGCTGGGGTTCGTAAAAGCGGGCGGTCGAGTTGCCCTGGATCCCGTCGACGAAACCCTTGAGGCCACCGATTCGGAGCCAGTCGTCGCCAAACCCCTGGGGAATACCCACGGCGGCGAGTTCGTCCCACTTGTCGAGGGTGGGGCGGGCATAGACCCTAACGGTCAGTTCGCCGCGGCGTTTGAGTTCGTGATAGACGGGGAGCTGCTCCCTCGGCGTGATGTCGTCGATTCCCGTCACGCCGAGTTCCGCCAACTGGGCTAGTGCCGCCCGCGCTTCACGGAGCCGTTGCTCGAAGGTCTTGGCGGGCACCGCGGCTTGGACCCGGCGGAGCGCCTCGCCGCTTACCCGGCCGGTGGCCTGGCCGTCGCGGCATTCGAGCCCCTCAGCCGGCGTGGAGCAAGACAGGCCGGCGGCCGCGAGCGCGACGCCGTTGGCGAGGAACGCGCTCCGGTCCCAGCGCTGGATCAGGACGCCGGTTGCGGCGGTGAATGGATCGATCGACGAGCGATCGGGCGAAAATCGGCGGGAGGTGTCGGCGGCGCTCTTGCCGGTACTTCCGGCGGCCCAGTCTTCGTAGGCCCCCCAATCGCCGCCGGTAATCCAGGCGCCTTGGGGGAGCCGGGCTTGAGCGCTTCGGATCCGGGCCACCAGCGAATCCCGGGTTGAGACGTCGAGCAGGTTGACGCCGAGGAGGAGGGCACCGGCTTGATTGAAATGGGTATGGTTGTCGATGAAACCGGGTGTGAGGAGCCGGCCGCCGGCGTCGATCGTCTTGGTCGACGGACCGCGATGACGGAGTGCTTCGGCGCGGGAGCCGACCACCACCAGCCGCTCATTTTGGACCGCCAGCGCCTCGGCCCAGGGACGAGCCGAATCGCCGGTCCAGATCCGGGCGTTGGTGACGATCAAGTCGGCGGTGCGGTCCTGGGCGACGACCTCGATCGTCGGCAACGAGAACAACATCG
>JAYVJS010000182.1:0-5493 GCA_043769075.1 Gemmatimonadota bacterium
CCCTCCTCCTTTCTGGCGGACTGTCCTATTCGCATGCGGGACTGAACAAGCGCGGCGGGTTGGGGCTCCCGATGGACGCCAGCTTCCGATACGAGCGGATCGCTCGCTCGCGAAAGGGCATCCTGCCGGACATCCATTCAGTGCGGATTGACCTGCGCTTCTACACCAGACTTTTTGGGGGAGGCCGCTAGACTTTCGATCCACTGGCGCCCAACAGCGCCACCGCATGTTGACGGGCCGAGTTGCTGTCGGCGTCGCCTAACATTCGGGCAATTTCTCCGACCCGGTCCTCACCATGGATGACCTCGACGCCGCTGGTCGCGATGCCGCCCTTCGCCTTTTTCGAGACGACGAGATGCCGGTCGGCCCGGGCCGCAATAGTCGGCAGGTGGGTAATGACCAGCACTTGATGCCGCTTGGCGACGTCCGCCAACGCTTCTCCGACTTGGACCCCAACCTCGCCGCCGACACCCTGGTCGATCTCGTCAAACACCAAGGTCGGGATCCCATCTTGGCGGGCCAGCGCCGCGGTCAGGGCCAGCATCAGGCGCGAGAGCTCGCCGCCGGAGGCAGCTTTGTGGACCGGACGCGCCTCAAGACCGACATTGAGTTGGACCGAAAAGACCACCGTTTCCGCACCGTGAGACGAGATCGTCGCCACCGGCACGAGCACCACTTCGAACCGTCCACCCGGCAAACCAAGCTTCGGTAGCAGTCGGTTGACGGCCCGGGCCAACCGATCGCCCCCGAGCCTCCGGCGCTCCGACAGGGTCTTCGCCAATTCGGCCAGCTCCCGCTCTTGGGCCGCCCGCCGGGTGGCGATGGCCTTGAGATCGAACTCCGCCGCATCGAGCAGGTCGAGCTCGGCCGCCGACTCGGCCCGGGTCGCCAGGATCGCGCCGATCGACACGCCATACTTCTGAGCCAAGCGATCGAGCACGGTGCGCCGGGCCTCGAGGTCCCGCAGTCGGTTGGGATCGTCATCGATGCCCCGGGTGTAGTCCCGCGCTTGGCGAGCCAGCTCCTCCATGGCGGCATAGGCTTGGTCGATCAGACTCCGCCACTCGGCCACCGACGGATCGACCCGCTCCAGGCGGCTGAAGGCCTGCTCGGCGGCATGAAGCCGCTTGAGGGCTCCTTCGTCATCTTCGAGGGCGCCTGCGGTTCGATCGCCTAACGATCGAAGCTCTTCGGCGTTGGCCAATTTCCGGACTTCCTGGTCGAGCCGTTCGTCCTCTCCAGCGACCAACTTGGCCGCGTCGATTTCCTGGACCACGTGGCGGAGATAGTCGGCCTTCTTGCGGACGGCCTCGCGTCGTTCGACCAGGTGGCGTTCCTCCTCGACCAACCTGGTCAAGCCGACCGACGCCTCCGCCACGCCGCGGGCATCGACGACGGCGCCGGAAAATCCGTCGAGCAGTTCACGTTGGGTCTCGGGTTGGAGGAGTGAGACCGTCTGGTGCTGCCCGTGAAGGTCGGCCAGGGCCCCGCCGAGCTGTTCGAGGGCGGCGACGGTGGTCGGGCTACCGTTGACCCAAGCCCGCGATCGGCCTTCGGCTGAGACCTCCCGGCGGACCACGATCCGGTCGTCCTCCGAGTCGAGGCCGAGCGACTCGACGACCGCCTTGAATTTGCGGGGGAGGCCTTCAAAGACCCCTTCGATGATCGCCTTGCCGGCGCCCGGCCGAACCGCGCCGCTCTCCGCCCGGCCACCGAGCAAAAGCGCCAGCGCGTCGACCAACATCGACTTGCCGGCCCCGGTCTCCCCAGTCAGGACATTCAACCCCGGCCCGAGCTGAAGGGTGGCGTCGGCGACCGTGACCAGATCCCGGACCCTGAGTTCGGCGATCACTGGATGTTGTCGCGCTCGGCCAGGTCGCCCCACCGAAGGCTCTGGCGCATCCGGGTGAAGTAGCTCCGTTGGCCGAAGCGAACCAGCTGGACCGTATGGTCGCTCTTGGCGATTTCGATGGCGTCGTTAGGCCCGACGGTCATGGCCTGCTGCCCGTCGACGGAGACTAGGAGATCCTCGGCCCATCCGCTGATCGGTGCGATCCGGATGACGGCTGTCGACGGGATGACCAGGGGACGGACCGCCAGGGTATGGGCGCAGATCGGCGTGATGACCACGGCTTCGACATCGGGCGCGATGATCGGGCCGCCCGCCGACAACGAGTACGCGGTCGATCCCGTCGGGGTGGCGATGATGAGCCCATCGGCGCTGTAGGGGCCGACGTCCTGGTCATCGACCCGGACCCCGAGTTGAATCATCCGGGCCACGCCGGCTTTGTGGACCACGATATCGTTGAGAGCGGCCGGGAGCCGAAACTGGGAGTTGCCGGCGCCGGTGATCTCCGCGTCGAGCGCCATCCGCGGTTCGAGCACGTAGTCGCCGCTCGCCAGACGGGTCAGCGCCTGGTCGAGGTCATTTCGGGTGCACGCGGTCAAGAATCCGACTCGACCCAGGTTGATCCCCAGCACGGGGACCGGCTTGCCCCCCAACGATCGGGCCCCCCGAAGCAAGGTTCCGTCGCCACCTAACGTGATGATCGCATCGAGGTTGGCAACTCCGATCGGTGGCACGGCCGTTTCCCAGAGCGGCGCCAGCTCAGGTTCGGTAAAGAACGATAGCCCCAAGCCGGGAGCGCGAGCGGCCATCCCCGAGAGAATGGCCGCGAGCCCGCGGTACCGGGGATTCCCAACACTGCCGACGTTCATCGCGCCTCGAGGCTGGCCTCGTGGCGGAGCGCCAGGACTCGGGCCGCGATGCCCGGCCCGGTCAGGCCGAAGGCCTCGAGCTGCTCCGTGCGGGGGGCTTGTTCCACCAATCGATCCGCGATCCCCATTGAGACGACTCGGATCCCCGGGTAGGAGCCGGCCACCTCTCGGCCGAGGAAAGCACCGAAGCCGTTAATCTCGGTGCCCTCTTCAACGGTGACCAACAGCTTGGTCTCCGTCACCAGCCGGTCGAGCATGACCCGATCGTACGGTTTGAGAAATCGGCAATTGACTACGGCCGCGTCGACTCCGTCTTTCTGGAGCCGATCGGCGGCGTCCAGGGCCGGACCGACCATCGTCCCGACCGCCAAGATCGCGGCGTCCTGGCCCGGCCGGAGTTGCTCCCAGGTCCCGAACGGAACCGGCTCGATCTCCGCGACCGGCTTCGGCGCCGCCGGGGTCTTGTCTCGAGGATAGCGGGTGCAGAAGGGGCCGTCATTGTAGCGGAGACCGGCTTTGAGGAGACCAATCAGCTCATCGGCGTCTTTGGGCGCCGTCACCACCATCCCAGGGACCGCCAGCATGTAGGCGATGTCGTAGAGTCCCATGTGGGTCTGGCCGTCTTCACCTACCAATCCCGCCCGGTCCATGCAAAACATGACCGGGAGATGCTGCACGGCGACGTCGTGGATGATGTTGTCGTAGGCCCGTTGCAGGAAGGTCGAGTAGATCGCGCAGACCGGTCGAACCCCCTGGGTGGCGAGCCCAGCCGCGAACGTCACCGCATGTCCCTCGGCAATCCCGACGTCGAAAAACCGCTCCGGCCATTTCTTCTGGAAGGTACTGGTCCCGGTTCCCGATGGCATCGCGGCCGTAATGACGACGAAGTCGCTATGATCGACCGCCAAATCCGTCAAGGCTTCGCCGAACACCTGGGTCCAAGTCGGCGGCCCGCTGATCTTCTTGCGGGCCTCGCCGGTTTCAGGGTCGTAGGCCGCCAGGCCGTGCCACTTCTCCTTGTTGTCCTCCGCGTAGGAAAACCCCTTACCCTTTTCGGTCAAGATATGGAGGACGCGGGGACCGCTGAGGGTCCTCAGAAACTTGAGCGTGTCCGACAGTTTGCCCAGGTCGTGGCCGTCGATCGGACCGAAGTACCGGAAGCCCATTTCCTCGAAGAACATGCCCTCGGAAAAGAGATTCTTGGCGCTCTCCTCGACGTTCTTCGCGAATTCCACCACCTCGTCGCCGAAGACCTTCCCGGCTTTGAGGGTCCAGTGCTTGATGATGTCCCGGATCCGATTGGTGAACGGTGCCGCCGCGATTCCGCCTAACGTTTTGCTGATCGCGCCGACGTTGGGCGAGATCGACATCCCATTGTCGTTCACGATCAGGAGAATGTCGCGATCCGAATGGCCCGCATTGTTCATCCCCTCGTACGACAACCCACAGGTCAAGGCCCCGTCGCCGACCACCGCCACCACCTTGTAGTCGAGACCCAAAAGGTCGCGGGCGGTCGCCATCCCGAACGCGGCCGACATGGCCGTCCCGGCGTGACCAGCCCCGAATTGATCGTGACGGCTCTCGCTGGTCTTGAGAAACCCCGACACCCCGTTCTTCTGGCGGAGGGAGTCGAAGCCGTCGTTTCGGCCGGTCAGGAGCTTCCAGGCATAGGCCTGATGCCCGACGTCCCAGACGATCTTGTCGTTCGGAGAATCAAACTCGTACAGGAGCGCGATGGCCAGCTCGACGCAACCGAGACTGGCCCCGATGTGACCGCCCGTCACGGAGCAGGACTGAATCAGGCGGTCCCGGACGTCTTGGGCCAAGGCCGGCAACTGATCCCGCCCCAGGCGTTTCAGATCGTCGGGACCGCGGATAGCTGGCAATAGTGACATAGGAAGCCCCTTAGGACTGACGACTCACAATATAGTGGGCCAGACTCACCAACGACGGCGAGTCGACCGCACCCCGCTCGAGCCAGCCGATCGCCTCTTTGGCCAACCGCTCAGCCTCCGCCCGGGCGCCGTCGACCCCGAGAAAGCTGACGAACGTGGATTTCCTGAGGGTCGCGTCCCGACCGGCTGTTTTGCCGAGCTGGGCCGTCGTGGCAGTCGCATCGAGCACGTCGTCAGCCACCTGAAAGGCCACCCCGATTTCCCTCCCATAGCCGGCCAAGGCCTCGATCGCCGGCGGCGGGCCCCCTGCGGCCAGGCAACCTACCACACAGGCCGCTTCGATCAGCGCGCCGGTCTTTCGAGCGTGGATTGCCGTCAGGTCCCCGGCGACCAACGACCGACCCTCGGCCGCCAGGTCGAGCCACTGTCCGCCCACCATCCCTTGGATCCCGCTCGCTTCGAGGAGGGTCCGGGCAATCGACTGGTGGGTCGCATCGGACACCTCAAGTTGTCGATTGGCTTCGCAGAGCACTTCAATCGCCACCGCCACGAGAAGAAACCCGACCCGGGTGGCGGTTCCGGCATCGAAGACGACATGGGTGGTCGGCCGCCCTCGGCGACAATCGTCATCGTCCATACAGGGAAGATCGTCGTGCACCAAAGAGTAGGTGTGGATGATCTCGACCGCCGTGGCCAGTCGGGCGATCGCCGGATGGGAGCCGCCGGCCGCCCGATAGCAGGCGAGAACCAGGGCCGGCCGGACCCGCTTGCCGGCGGTTCCCAACGCGTAGCTGATCGCCTCGCCGAGCCGACCAGGGCATTCACCCCGCAACCGCTCGGCGACCAACGACAGTTGTTGATCGGCGATGGCCCGCGCCTC
>JAYVJS010000183.1:0-16342 GCA_043769075.1 Gemmatimonadota bacterium
ATACACTGATCCGGGTCTGGTCGGGTCGGCCGTCAGCTCCAGATTGTCGTAGTTGAAGGTCGGTATGTTGCTCGGCGCGGCAATCCGGCCCGTCGTCCAGGTGCGGCCGGTGTCGGCGGAAGTCGAGACTACGAGAGAGATGTGTGAAAGTTCACCGCCGGAAACGCCAAGACCCATGGCACCGACGTAAGCCCGCCCGTCCGGACCGAAGGCGGCCCACGGGTCGCCGGCCCTCGTGGCGCCCGGGTCGCCGCCGGCGCAGGCGGTCACTGGAAGGACGGTCGGCGTCGTCCAGGTCGCCCCGCCGTCCCGGGACGTCGCCACCAAGACTTGGCCGGCGCTGTCGGTGGACCCGATCCAAGTGGCCACGATCTGGTCGGGATTGGTGGGATTGGCCGCGGCGGATGGCTCGTACTCCCGGATTGCCGCGTGGCCGGCGCCCTTGAAGCAGGCCCGCGCCACCGAGTCGGTCGCCGGCCGGCTCACCACCATGGTGGTGAACGGCCCGAGTTTCGTGGCATCGGCCGGGCGTTTCGGCCCCGCTTGGCAGGCCGTGACCGCGAGGGCGGCCCCGATCAGCGCGGGAACTCGCGTCCGCAGCCCGCTTGAAGCAGATTTGCTCCCCATGGCTCGTCACTCCCTTTCGGTTACTCCGCTGGTTCGCACCACCACGGCCGGCCAGGCGGCCGAACGGCTTCGTCACAAAATCCTGACTGGCGAACTTCGCCCCGGCACGCCGCTTCGGGAAATTCCGATCTCCCGCTCACTCGGCATTTCCCGCAACACCTTTCGGGAGGCCCTCCACCAGTTGGCCCACGAGGGGCTGGTCCGGCTGGCGCTCCACCGGGGGGCAACCGTCGTGTCGCTCTCGGAGGGCGACATCCGTTCGATCTTCCTGGCCCGCCGGGTTCTGGAGTTGGCCGCCGCCGACACCCTCAAGGGCCGCCATCGCGAAGCTGCCCAGGCTCTCGCCACTGCCGCCGCCCGGCTCGATGACGCCATTCGGCGCCGGGATCTCGCCGCGGTGGCCGAGGAGGACATGGCGTTCCATTCGGCGCTGGTGGATCAGATCGCGAGCGACCGGCTCTCCGCCCATCACCGCGCCCTGGTCCGGGAACTCCGGATCGGGTTGCTGTTGGTCGACCGCCGCCGTCCCGACTTCGCTGCGCTGGGCCGGGAGCACCGCGCCCTGGTTCGCCTGCTTGCCCGCGGGGAGCTGGGCCGGTTCCGGCAGCGGCTCGCCGCGCATCTCCAAGGATCGGAACAACAACTGCTCGAACTGGCCAGCCGGACCCGGCCCGCGGTGTCCTGACCGCTCCTTCTGGTGTCGCGGGCCAGATGTCATATTGTTGAACAATCCTACAAGGACCGACTCCCGGTTCGCAATCCCGGCCTCTCCGGCCTGATCCCGGTGGCGGTCGCTCCAGGCCAACGTGCCCGTCACGCCTGTCACCGACTTGATCGTGAAAGGCAACGACCTGGTGATCTCGACGCAGGGCAGGGGATTCTGGGTCCTCGACGACATGTCGCCCCTTCGGGCGTTAGGCAGCGACGGCAGTCGGCTCCACGGGCTTCGTCCCGCCCTGGACAGTGCGGCCCGGCGGGGGGGCCGCCAAGGACAACGCGCGGCCGCCCTGGTCCAGGCGATCAGTCAGTGGGAGGCCGGCGCCGTGGCCCGGGAGGTCGAGGATGGGAACGACCGAGTGGACTTCGGCGGACGGCCGGCCTTCGATCTCATCGTGGCGATCGCCTGGCTCGACGGTTCCGACCCTCCGGTGACGTCGGGGTTCTTCAACGTTGCGCGAGACTTGTCCGCCCGATGGGCCGCTCTCGACAACGCCGGACGCGGTCTCGGCGCCCAGGCCGCCGCTGTGTTAGGCTCACGAACGCACTAGAGATCCGATTGAAGCTCGACACGTTCTTGATGGAGCGGTACCAGTCGGTCACGCGGCGAGGACCGTTCACCACGAACGCTTGATCGACACCACGGCGGAGTGGAGCCACGCGAACGAATAGACCGATGCGACGTCCGCCCCGCCTTCGACTATCCGATATCCCGCCTCCACGGTCCACCGACCGCCCACGCCGCGCCCCACCTTGATCGCCACGTCCTCGGCGCGCCCCGGTCCGCCGGCGATGACGTCGGCGTCCAGGCCGAGATGCCATCGAGGCGCCAGCCTCCATTGGCCGGCCAGATGGAGCAGCGGGACGAAGCCAAGATCGTCCTTCTGACTGCTGGTGCCCCCTTGCTCGAGCCTGATCACCGCGTCGCGGACCTTGGCCGTGAAGCCAATCCAAGCGGTCGTGCGGCGGCCCTCGTGAGCGGTATGGCGGTAGGTGAGGCGGTAGGAGTTGAAGGTGTACGTGGCCTGGACTGGCCGCCCGGCGGCATAGGTCGCCCCGGCAAAGTCGAGCGGGGTCGGCGACACCCCGATTTCGGTCAGCGAAAAGGGCGCCAGGAGGAGCCTCAGGCCATGCCGCCGACCGGCTTGCCAAGTGAAATAGACGCGCCCCGACGGCCATGGGCCCGAACCGGCCAGAGCCGGGTTCCCCGTGCGTCGTTCGGAATCTGGACGTCGTTGTAGCTCTGCCAGGTGGCGCCAGCTTCCAGTTCCACCGCGAACTTGGCCGCGGGCTCCTGCGCGCCCGCTTCGGCAACCATGGCGAGACCCAGCACCCAGCTCAGTCCGAGACGCCAGCCAATCGACATCTCCTTGTGACGAAGGATTGGAGCCGGGGCCATACTCGGCCTCTGGCCAGACAATCCCTGGAAGGGCACACCGCTCGTCATCGGTCACCTCCGTTTGAGTCGACCCGCCCACCCTGCAAGTCCGCCCGCAATTCTATGGAAAGATTAGCGACCCGTTCAAGTTTTGTCAAACTTTATTTCTGGACAAAAACCTGACAACCGTATCGGTGTGGGCGTGTCGGTGGTCGGCTATTCCAACATCGGCGCGGAGGGCTACGATCGGCTCGTGACCAACATCTGGCGGACCTTCACCGGAGTCGAGGTTGGCTCACCGCGCCGGGGCGATCGTCGCCGTGAGCCAATCCGACAGAGCGATGCCGTCGACCACCGTGGTGTAGAAACTCGCCCGGGTCAGGATGGTGCGCTCCTCGCCCGGAATCAGATAGCGACGAAACGTCGGGAGGGCGGCCTGGATCTCGTCGAGGTTGGCCCGGAGCAACGGCGCGAGCGGGGTATCAGCGATCCCCAACAGCGCCAGAAAGTCGAGCTGGACGGCATCGTTGTCCTGCTGGGCCAAACGGAGTTTCGGGTTGGCTCGGCCGGCCGCGATATAGAGCGACTCGAAGGTGAGGCCGGCCGAATCGATCGCCGCGAACGCCGGCACGTCGCTCAGGGCCTGGCGAACACCCCACCCCGCCAGGATGCCGGGAACGGCCGAGGCCCGGTGTCCACCGGCGCCATCGCCGATGCCGGTGATCCGAGCTTCCGGAAATCGGGTGGCCAGCCGGGTCGCGTAGACTGGGACCGGAATGGCGCCCGCGCTGCCGCCCGTCACCACGATCTCCCGGGGCTGCTTGATTTCCGCCCCGATCCAGCCGATGGCGGTGGCGGCGTTGGCGGCCCCTCGGTGGTCCATTCCCACGCCCGCGTAGTCGACTTGGCGGGCGCCGAGGTGAGCGTCCCCGGTGCAGTAAGGGATGTAGACCACGGTCCATCCCCGGAACGGGTTGGCGAGCCGGTCGATGGCGAGGATTCCGTCGGCGCCGGTGGGATTGTCTCGCTCGTCGACGTCCGGCGTGAAGGTGGGTTTGTCCGCCAGGTCGCAGTTGGCCTTGAGCCAACATCCCCCGCCGCCTTGGAGGTAGACCAGGACCCGATCGGGTTGGCCTCGATGGACCCAGAAGTTCCAGGCGCCCCCCTTGGAGCAACGGGCCGCCTCAACCCGGATCGCCTGCCAGACCTGCGCGGCGCCGACTCCCGGCCAAAGAACCAGGGCAAGGACGACCAGTATTCGACGGGTCATGATTCGCCTTCTTGGGTTAGCGTGAGATACCGGCCTGGAGGTTGGTGAGTTGCTCGCGGGCCCGGCGGAGTTCGGGAAACTGGTTCGGCGCGGTTTTCCAGCGGTCGAGTATTTCGGACAGCGCCCGTCGCGCCGAGGCGGAATCGCCGGTGGCGAGCGCGGCCTCGGCAATCGACAGGGGCAGCCGCTCCCAGTCATCCTGAATCTCGGTGCCCCAGGTAAAGGTCGCCTGGGCCCGGCGCCACGCCGCCAGCGCCGAGTCGGGCCGGCCAAGCCCCCAATGAACCCGGCCTCTGGTATCGAACGCGACCGGCTCGAGGTAGCTCACCCCGGCCGGCACCTGGCCGGGCACGAGAACCAGGGCCCGGCCGAATTTGCCCTCGGCAATCGCGATTCGGGCCTCGAGCAGGTTCCGGATCGTGGTATCGGCCCGGCCACCGGGCCCGACCACCCGGTCCAGCCTGGCTAGCCAGGCTTTGGCGCCGGCGACATCGCCGATCTGCAGGTGACCGAGGCCCAAGTAGAGATGATAGGCGGGCTCGAGCCGAAATTCCCGGAGCAGGATCGCGGCCTTGGCGAGCCGGGCCCGGGCCTGAGTGTCGTCGCCAAGATTGGCGGCTGCCTGGGCCGCCATGGTTTCGCTCCGGGCCGCCCCGAGGACATTGGGCACCGACTCGAAGACTGCGCCCGCTTCCCCGAACTCGGCGAGGGCGGTACGGTAGTCGCCCCGGCTCATCGCCAAGTAGCCTAACGAACGCCGCCCCCGGGCCTGATTGGCCCGGTCCGGTTGGGGCAACATCCGGCGGAACGCCGATTCGGCCGCGGCAAACCGACCAATCCGCACGAAGACCCGGCCCCACTCCTGATTGAGGTTGTCACGGATCAGGACCGTCGAGTCGACGCGTTCCGCCTCGGCGTAGGCCGCGAGCGCCTCGGGAAGACTGTCGATGAGTTGATAACAGGAGGCGAGGTTGATCCAGCTCCCGACCATCCGTGGCGCCAGCGCCAACACCCGGCGGTACACCGGCACCGCCTCCGCACAACGATTGGAGCGGAACAGACTGAACGCGTGGTTGGACAGTGAGGCCGGCGACGGAAATCGGACGGCCAGTAACTCGGTGACCTCGGCGACCCGCCGGGTGTCACCCCGGATGGTTGCCTCCTCCATCTCGAGGACCATTTGTTCCCGGCCGGTGAGGTGAGCCGCCCAACGTCTGGCCGTGGCGAGATATCCGATCGCCTTCGGGCGGTCGTTGCGCCTTACCAGGGCCTCACGGGCCAACAGTACATACGCCATGGCAAAGGTGGAGTCGAGTTCGACCGCCCGGGTGAGCTGACTCCACGCGAGAGTCCAGTCGCGCCGGTTCCAAGCGGCCTCGCCGTCGGCATAGAGCTTGAGCGCTGCGATCGATCGGGTAGTCAGGGCCGGGAGTTCCGTTGCCGGCCGTCGGAGCGAATCCGCCTCGCCCAAGGCCCGACGGATGTCGGCCACCACTCGCGACAGGCCGTCGAGAACGAGGTCCCGGCTCTTCATCCGAGTCTGGAAGCTGCGCAGATCGGTACCGGTCGAGGCGCTGACGACCCGGCCGGTCAGGAGATACTCGTTGCCCGGTTTGGCGAGGGCGAGTTCGATGACCACCGGCACGTTCTCCCGAACCGCAACCTCGCGAGCGAGCTCCCCGGCGACGATGGTATCGGGATTCGGATGACCTCCCCGGCTCAGGGCATCGGTGATCCGATTCTTCGAGAGCAGCCAGACGTGACCGGATTCCTGGAGTCCGATTTCCGCCGCGGTCTGGAGCGAGCCGTCGAAATCGGTTTCGCCGGTCGTGTTTTTGAAACTCGCCACCAGCACCGACGTTCCAGCCGCGACCCGGGCGGCCTGGCCGGCCCGGTAGTTCGTCACACTCACCACGGCCGCCACGACCACGCCGAGCCCGGCCAACCCCCAGGTCAGCCGGGAGCGGCTCGGTCCCGCCAGTTGGCGATGTCTGGCGATTTCCTCCCTCGCCGATCCGGCCGGAGCCGGGTGGCGCGCCAACCGGTTCGCCACCTCGCGATGGATCAGGGCCCGGGCACTCGGCACGATCTGGTCGTACACCGCCCGGCGACTGGCTTCGCTGGTGAATTCGAACTGGCCGACCCGGGTCGCGGATTCGCGGAGCAGCCGCCGAGTCAGGACGGTGGCGAGGGCGTTGCGGTACCCGGCCGGATCGAGCCGGCTCACCGCCTCGAGCAGCCGCGGGTCGATCGTCGGACCGAGGACGGCGGCCGTTTCGAGCAGCCGCCGGCCCGGTTCGGCCAGCTCGGCCAAGCGGCTTTGGATCAGGTCGCGCACCCCGCTCTCCAGCGGAATCGGCCGCTCGGCGTTCTCGGTCACCCAGATACCATCCGGGCGGGGCGCGATCCTGCCCTCGTCGGCGAGTTGCTGGACGAACCGCACCAACTGCCCCGGGTTGCCCCCGGTTTCTCGATGGAGTCGTTCCGCCAGGGCGGCGCGGCCAGCCGGGTCGAAGGGCGCCATCGACCCGATCAGGGCGCCGGCCTCCGCCGGCGAGACCGGCCCGACCTCGATCCGGTCGGCGGCGTTAGGCGATTCCCGGTACTCGGCGCCGAGCGGCGACTCCGCCCAGGCCTCGCGGCGGCCGGTCAGCACCAGCAACAATCCGGGCGGCGGGCGGCGGAACAACTCGGCCAGCACCGCCGCGCTCTCCGGATCGGCCGCGGGCGCGTCGTCGATCAGCAGGGCCAGGGGTTTCTCAACCATCATCTCCGTCAGAATCCGGACGATTGCCGATCCCGCCCGGTGACCCGCGCCCGGGGCGCCGGTCGCCGGGAATCGCTCCCGGAGTTCCGGAACCACGGTCGCGGCACTCGCCAACGCATCAGGCGGAGCCGCCGCGATTCCCCGGCCGGTGGCAAAGACCCGGGCGAGCAGCGGGCGGAGCGTCGACCAGGCATCCGCCCGCTCGGTCGGAAACGCGCGGGTCAGGAATACTTGAGGCCGTTCGCTCATCGCCGAGAGCCGGCCCGTGAACGCCTCAACCAACTTGGTCTTGCCGGATCCGTCGTCACCCTCGATCAGCACCGCCCGGCCGACGCCACCGGCGGCCGCGGCCCAGGCACGGCCCAGCGTCGCCAAGGCGTTGTCGCGCCCGACCAGATCCGGCGACACCAAGCCCCGATACCCGGGCCTTCCGAGGGTCGTCGTCGGGGTGGGGTCGGACACCAGCTTCGCCAAGGCGGCGCTCGGCTCGGTATCGAGGTCGCGGCGGAGTCGGGCGGAAAAGCCGGCGACGGCGCCCTTGGCCTCGGCCACCCGGCCGGCCCGGAGATAGAGAGTGACCAGCCGGATCGCGGCGGCCTCGTCGTGCGGCAAGGCCTCGAGGCATCGTTCGGCCCACCGGAGTGCGGCGCTCCGGTCGCCCCCGGCCTCCGCCGCTTCGGCGAGTTGGGCCAGAGCCACCCCAAATTTGGCGCTCAAGGTGGCCCGTTCCGACTCGACCCAGATCGTCCACTCCTCCCCGCCGAGATCCTCGAGCCCATCCATAAATGGTCCGTGCCAGAGCGCCGCGGCATCGGCCAGCCGCCCGGAGCTGACCGCAGCTTCGAACGAGGCAATGTCCAAGTCGAGGTGCTGGGGGTTGACCCGTGCCGTCGTCGGATCGGTTTGGACGACTTCCTCCAAGGCTTCCCGGAGGTCGAACAGGGCCTGGCGAAGGGAGACCTTCGCCTTGGCGTCATCGCCGCGGGCGCCCCAGAGCAGTGAGGCCAGCGCCGCCCGGGCGACGGGGCGGGGGCCCCGGCGGGCGAGGTAGGCTAGCAGGGCCAACTCTTTTCGACGCCGGGCCAGGACCGGGATCCCATCCCGGGTCAGTTCGAGGCGGCCCAAGGTCGAAAGACTAAACTGAGCCACCGTTAGAAACCGTTTGCGGTCAATGGTTTAACGCCGGAATAACGGCGGTTTTGCGGGTCGGCTCTAACATCTCTCTCGTCACCGTTGTCCGCCAGTGCCCCCGACTCCGTGAGAGGACCGTTCATGTTCCGACCCCTTCGCCACGCCCGACTCCTTGTGGTTCTTGGTGCGATCGCCTGCGGTGGCAGCACCGGCCCAGTCACTCCTCCGCCACCCCCGCCTCCACCCCCGCCCCCGCCGCCCGCCCCGGTCGCGACGGTCGAGGTGACCCCGGCCACGCCTGAAGCTCTGGCCGGGCAACCCGTCCAGTTGACCGCGGTGACCAAGGACGCCCAGGGTAACGCCCTCAGCGGACGGACCGTGACCTGGAGTACTTCGAACGCCGGGGTTGCAACCGTCTCGGCCACCGGCTTGGCGTCGGCCGTAGCCTCCGGTAGTGCAACCCTGACGGCCACCTCGGAAACGAAGACCGGCAGCTCGACCCTTGCGGTCTTCGATCCGGACCGGATTCCGACCTTCGTCAAACCGTTCGTCGAGCCGGCGGACCTCTGGACCACCAACTACCACGACCACGACGTGCCGAAGGAGTTCATCGATAACAACGGCACCCTGGTCCCGTTCTGGGGTGAGCCAAGCTTGCTCGGGATCGATGGCCACGAGGGCTACGACTGGCGGCTCCCGATCGGAACGCCGCTCGTTGCAGTGGCGGCCGGCAAAGTGATTTTTTCGGGATCGGGAACTCCGTTCGTGTGCCCGATTCTCAACAACCAAACCACGGTCGGCAACGGCGTGACGCTCGAGCACACCCTCCCAGCCGGGGTGGTGGTGCGAACGTTTTATGCCCATATGGATCGGGTCGACGTTGCGGTCGGCGCCACCGTAACCCAGGGCCAACAACTCGGAACCTCAGGGGACAAAGGCTGTGCCTTGAGGCCCCATCTGCACTTTGCCGTTCGCCGGGCCACCACCGGAGGCAAATTCTCGGCGATCGATCCCTATGGATGGGCGGGAACCGGGGCCGATCCCTGGCAGACCGATGCCGAGGGTGCTCGAAGCATCGACCTTTGGAAGCCTAACGAAGCTCCGAGCCTGTTCCGTCGGTTCGAGACCCCGCTCCCGGAGGTCGCCGGCTCCTTCTTCCAGCTGACCAAGGTCCGGTTCCAGGGGCTCCGGGACGACCAGAACCCCAACAACGAGTTCGTCGAGATCACCCGGGACGACCGGGTGGCGCCGGCCACGGTGGATTTGGCCGGGGTGACGGTTCGGAACAAAGCCGGCTTGGTCTTCAACTTTCCGGCCGGGGCCAGTCTCACGGCCGCCAATCCCGCGGTCCGGCTCTTCAGCGGCTCGGGTACGGCAACCGCCTCAACCTTCTACTGGGGACAAGCCGCCGGGGTGCTCGGCAACCTGACCGATTGCGTCCGGGTCCTCAACGCGGCGGCGGCGCCCCGGGGACAAGTCGGCTGGGGCACGCCCGGATGCAACTGAGCTCCGAGGGTCCCGATGATCCGGCCGACTCGGCCGCGCGCTACGGCTACTTCGTGCTCCAGACCCGGTCGGATCGGGGCGGGGTGAGCGGGGTGCTCGAGAACCTAACCACCGGCGAAAAGCGCCGGTTCGAGTCCAGCGAGGAGCTGACGGCTTTCGTCCGCGGCTGGGCCGACGATGAAAGGACGGCACCGTAGCGGCCGCAACTCCCGCTACTTCGAAGTCGTGGATCTCGATGCCTCCCCTAGGGCTGTAAGAATCGCGTCGTGGCCGGCCCTTCTATGGTGAGTCGAGCCCGACGCTCTTTTACCCGGGCCCTCGGCGCGATACCTTCTCTCCTGGAAGGGTCACGAAAGGGCTTGGATGGTGGACCCGGTCGACCTGCTGCGCGCCGGCTTGGCCAATCGCTACCGACTCAGGGCCGAGATCGGGCGTTGCGGGATGGTAACCGTGTATCGGGCCGATGATCTCATGAGTGGCCTGCCCGTCGCGGGATCGACCCGATCAGTCAGCCTCGGAGCCGCCCGGGCGACCCCGACACGCGATCGCTCGACGCCATGACCGAGACTGCGCGGGAGGCTGGGGCCCTTGTCACGTCAAAGGGAGCTAACGTCGTGAAGCCGAGCCCCTCGACCAGGATCACCGCTCGGCTTCCGCCATGAAGCTGCTCTGTATCACCGATCCGCTGACCCATCCGCCGGCCGACGCGACGGTCGAACTGTACAATCGGCTCGCGGAAGACCCCCGGTTCGAACTCTTCCACCTCGAGGCGGGGCGGGTCGGTAGCGGCTTCGGAATTCCGGTCACCCCGATTCCCCGCGCCCTGGCCTTCCATGAGTTCCAACGGCTGGCCGATTGGCCCTCGGCCTCGGCCGAGTTCACCGACTTCGAGCTTGCCTTCTCCCGCGCCGACCGGCCGTATCCGCCCGGCTACCTCGAAGCCCTGGTCCGCCACGAGAAGAGAACCCGGTTCGTTGCCCGGCCCTCAAGCGTCCGTGACCACGGCGACCGGGTGTTCTACCGTTCGGTAGCCTCGCCCTTCATGCCGGCGGGAATCGTGACCCGGAGCGCGAGGCCGGCCAGGGAGTTTATCCGTTTTCACAAGAAGGTCGTCGTCAAGCAGAATCAGAGTTACGGTGGCAAGGGGGTCGCGAAGCTCTGGTGTGAAGGGACCCAGTGGTTCATCGACCGCCCCGGCACGCCCCGCCAGGAGCACCCCTCTCTGGAGCGGCTCCTCGAGGCTCTTTTTGCGTCGGATTCGGAGCCGTTCGAGTTCGTCCGGTATCTCGAACGAGTGGCCGAGGGCGACAAGCGCGTCCTGGTGATCGACGGTGAGATTTACGGTGGGTTTCTGCGGGTCGCCACCGACGGCGGTTGGATCAACAATATCTCGAGCGGCGGAGTGGCGCGGCCGGCAACGGTCACCCCGCGAGAGGAGGAGATCATCGGGGCCACCTGGCGGGCCTACCAGGAACGCGGGCTGTTCGCCCTCGGGTACGACTTCCTGATGGACGACTCGGGAGAGTGGATCTTGAGCGAAATCAACGTCGGAAACCTCGCCGGGTTCGGCGAGCTCGAGCAGACCAGCGGGCTGCCGGCGTTCGACCGGCTCCTCGATTGGCTCGCGGCGTTTCCGACCCGATGACAGCCACTCCACTCTCACCGAGTCCCACCTTGGCGGACGTCTTCGGACCGGGGGTCGTATATGTCCCCCGTCGGTCCCCGAATCTGCACGGCTGGTCGCCGCCGCCAAGCCACGGGGAGCTTCAGACCGGACTGCAGCTCGGGGTGGCCGGGGGCATGCCGTACGTTGTGTCCGCGGCGACAGTGACCCCCGCGGCCCGGGCGGTTTATGCCGAAGCAGGCCTACCGGTGAACGCCACCATCTACGAGTATCGGTCCACCGGGGAGTACCTCGAGCTGCTGTCCCGCCTGATCAACCAGGGCCTCCGCATCGCCGTTCAACGGGTACACCCCGAGGACGAGATTCCGCCCGCCGCCTCGTTGGTGGCGCCGTCACTGCTTCGGAGTCTGAACCACAAGGGACGGATGGATGACTTTGTACCGGCGGAGTGGCTGCCCGCTCGTCGGATCTTCACCATCAGTGAACTTCCCGACGGACCGTCGCTCGTCGCAGCCGGCCGCCCTGTGGTCCTCAAAGCCGCGACCGAGGTGCCGAGCGGGGGTGGCCATGGAGTCTGGATCTGCCGTTCGGCTGAGGACGTCGAGCGGGCCCGGGTGGCCCTGACGGCTGAGGCCGGGGTGGTCGTGGAGGAGTTTCTGAGGATCATCCGGACCGTCTGCGTCCACGCCGTGGTCTATCCCGATGGTTCGTCGGCCGTCATCGGCGCGGCCGAGGAGGTCAGCAAGGAGGGCCGGTGGCTCGGGAACTGGCACGACGGTCCCGGCGACCGGCTATCGCCGAAGGTGTTCGAGGTCGTGGCCCAGATCGTCGCCACGGCGTCGACCCGAGGGTATCGTGGCATCGTCGGCATCGACGTGGCACTCTGCGAGGACGGACCGCTCCGAGTGCTCGACCTCAACTTTCGGATCAATGGATCCACCTCTGGGGCCTGGCTCAGACCGGCGATCGAGCGCCAACGGGGGACGTCCACCATCCGAGGCAGGACCTGGACCGCACGACATGGATTCGCGGCCATGCTTCGGGTGGTCCGTGCCGCCGTCGCTCGGGGTACCCTGATCCCGCTTTCGCTCTACGACCCGGACGCCTGCGAAATCGGTGGCGCCGCCCGGGTGGGTGGCCTCCTGCTGGGCTCGTCGCGGGCCGAGGTCGAGGAGGAGGAACGGCGCCTCGGATTGGAGGGGCTCGAGTGAGACCCCGAAGTGGCGCGCTCGCTGTCGCGGCGTTGTGTTTGATGACCGGATGTCATGATTCCGTTCGCTCGAGCGAGGCGGTCCAGATCGCCGTGCTCGCCGGTATCCGCGGAATCAAACCCGGCTATTCGCTGACCTATAGCGAAGGCCAGGTCAACGGGCTCGTTTTCGAGCCAATCGTGGAGCGCGACAGTCTCGGCGAAGCCATTCCGTGGTTGGCGAAGCGGTGGGTTTCGCCCGACTCTCAGACCTGGACATTCACGCTCCAGAGCGGAGTGAGGTTCCATGATGACACCCCGCTTCGGGCCGTCGACGTGGTGCGATCATGGACGACTCTCGTCGCCGATTCCACCGATGGGGATGAACCACCGGGTGTCTTCATGCTGGTCCGCGGCGCGGCGGCGGTCCGGGCTCGCACCGCGACGGTCATCGATGGGCTGAGGGCCTTGGACGACACGACCCTCGTCGTCGAACTGTTGCAGCGCGAACCTGGTTTGCCCCGGACGCTCGGTTCACGGCGCCTTGGTGTGGCGGGGGTCGCGAGCCGGCCTTGGTCGCCGGTGGGGACCGGCCCGTGGCGGATTGCGGCCGCCGCCCCCACCGACAACACCCTTCGGTTCGGGCGGAATGAACGCTACTGGCATGGCCGAGCCGCGAGCGACAGCCTTGTGGTGCGGGTCGTCCCGACCAAGCGCTTGGCCGCCGCCTTCGCCGAAGGGTTGGTGGACTGCGCCAACGATCTCTCGGACGAGGAGGCGGCCGGTTTGGCGGCCAGCCGCGCGCTCCGGCTGATCCCCACCCCCGCCCTGACCCGGGCCCGGATCCTGCTCAATTTCGGGAATCCCGCTCTCCGCGATGTCCGGGTTCGGCGGGCCCTTCTGATGGCGCTCGATCGGGTCACCATCGCGCGGGCTGGGGGACTCATCGGCGCCCTGGTATCCGACGCCGCGGTGCCCCCGTTCCTGCTCCCGGATAGCACCATCCCGCTGACACCGTACAACCCCGATTCTGCCAGGCGATTACTGGCCGCGGCCGGTTATTCCGAAGGGCGGCCGGTCGTTCTTCGAACCCCATTTGTCCCCGATGGACTACTCCGACCGGGGCTGGCTCGCGTCCTGACCGACTACTGGAATGCGATCGGAGTCCGGACCGAGGCGAGCGGTGCCCGGGGTGATGATAGTCCACGGGTCCGCCCCCAGTCCGACTTGGAACTGTGGCTCGAGGAGCCTGGGATATCGACGGCTGAGGAGTACCTCAACCTCATCGGGGTCGACGGGCCGTACGGATTCCTCGCACCAACGCTGCATTGGCAGAGCCCGGCCTTTCGTTCCTTCTACCAGACGGCCCGGACGACCCGGAACCCGGCCGTTCGGGACACAGCGGTGCGGGCGATGACCAGACTCGTTTCCGATTCCATTCCCAGCCTTCCGCTCTTCTTTATTGGGGCGATCAGCGCGGAGTCGTTGCGGGTGTCCAACTGCGACGAGGAAATGCCGCGCTACGGTACCGCTACGGTGACCCGATGAGGTCCCGCCGATGACATGGTACCCGCTGCTGGGTTCACTTCCGACCGACCTGTGGTGGCCGCTGTTGGTCGCCGCGGCCCTACCGCTGCTGGTCTACGTCGGGGTCCGTGCCACCAGCCATCGTCTCTCCGGCGCGCTGGCGCTCCGCTTCGCGCTCGGAGCGGCCGCCATCCTGGCGTCGGGATTCGCGATCGCGATCGCGGTGGCCACGCTGGAGGTGCTCCATGCCGGACTCGCCGACCGGGCGGCCCGGTACCAAGTCTCGGTTGTCGAACTGGCCCGAGCATTGACCGCGATTCCCGATGTGCTGCGCGACCCCGCCCGGGTTCGTCCCCGGCTCGAGATCGCGGTGGCGACTGAGGAGGGCACGATTTGGTCGGCGCTGGTCCCGAACGCCGGCACCCCGTCCCTCCTAGTCCATGCGGGCGCGCTTCCAGACGGGGATATTCCTCAGGTCAAGGCCGCCGCTCTTCGGGTACCGGCCGATGCGCCGGTAGCGCTGTTGCGCCGACGAGGAAAGCTGGAACTCTTGGTGTTGGCCGCCGTGCGGAACCCGGACGGGGCGCCGCTCGGAACCGTCATCCTCGCGGTCGACACCCGCGCCATCACCGAGAGCGCGATTCGCACCGCCTGGTTGTTGCTCGGCTGGGCGTTGGCGCTCCTGGTCAGCTCGGTCCTGCTGACCCGACGGTTGATCCAGTTGTCGGTCTCGGTCCGGGTTGCCGGCCTGATTGCCCGGCTCCAGGAGGCAACGGCGGTGTCCGGCCCGACGGCACTGCCGCCCCACCGCGATGAACTGCAGCAGCTCCGGTCGGAGGTTGACCGGATCGTGGAGTCCAATGTCCGGCTCCAGCGCGAGAACGATGCCCAGTACGAGATGATCGTTGAACGAATGCCCGACGCCGTTCTGGTCTGTGTTGGTCGGGTGATTCACCTCGCGAACCCGGCGGCGGTTCAGTTGCTGGGCGCACCCTCGGCCACCGCGCTGGCGGGCACCGACTTTCGGGCCCGAGTATCGGAAGACCCCGGTGTCCTCGATTCGGGAGCCCGTCGACGGTGGCGGCTTCGTCGCGACGACGGTTCCCTCCGTGACGTCGAGATCTCTGAAGCGATCCTCCCGGCGGCCGGTGCGGAGAAGACCGAAATCGTCGTCCGCGACGTGACCTCCGCCGTTCGGGCCGAGCGGTCGTTGGCACGTTCCGAGGCGGTCTACCGGAGGTTGTTTGAAGGGGCTCCCATCGGCATCGCGGTGGTGGATGACCGGCTCGAGGTACTCGCCGCCAATCCGGCCCTGGTCCGGCTCTTCTCCCTGGCGGATCGAGACGAAATCGTCGGCCGGTTGTTGCCGGATCTGATTGGTTTGCCGGAGCCGGCGCTCGGGGCGCTGCGTCGAGGACTCGGCGCCGATGACGGCGCCCAGATCGACGTCGAGTTCACCACCCCGCGAGGCCCGGCGCGGAGCGCGATGGTCACGATGCAGCGGTTGATCGGTGAAGACGGCGGCGGTCTGTTCGAGTTGCTGTGGCTCGACCGCACCGCCCAGCGCGCGCTCGAGGCCCAGGTCCAGCATACCCAAAAACTCGAAGCGGTCGGGCGGCTGAGCAGCGGGATCGCCCACGACTTCAACAATCTGCTGACCGTCATCCGGGCCAATGCCTCGCTGCTTGGCTCGGGCACCGGCCGGGTTCCCGAATTGGACGCGATTGAGGAAGCGAGCGTTCGGGGCGCCGCCTTGATTCGGAAGCTGCTGATCTTCAGCCGGAAGCAGGATCTGACCCCGCGCCCCTGGCCGGTCGCGGTGCTGCTCGATGAACTAATCGGGGTTCTCCGTCGGTTGCTCCCGGCGTCGATCGACCTCCGGACCCCGAACGCGTACCCCGATGCGGCCGTGATGGTGGATCGGGTCGCCTTCGAACAGGTGATGCTCAATCTGGTCACCAACGGATCCGACGCGATGCCCGAGGGCGGCGTGCTGGAAATCGATGCCCGCACCGAGGCGGCGACCGGGGCGTTGAATCCCCCGGCCGCCGGGGGTGGGATGAAGCCTTGGGTCCGGTTCACGGTCCGGGATCACGGAACCGGGATGTCCGCCGCCGCCCGGACCCGGGCCTTCGAACCCTTCTTCACGACCAAACCGGCCGAGCAAGGCACTGGTTTGGGCCTGGCGATCGTCTACGGGCTGGTGACCCAGATGGGCGGGACGGTGTTGCTCGGTGACGGAGACGGCGGCGGTACCACCGCGACGGTCCTCCTCCCGGCGGGCGAACCGGCTTCCCCGGACCAGCCCGCGGCGCCGGAGGATTCAGCGCTCGGCGGCGCCGGCTCGGTCCTCCTCGTCGAGGATGATGAGTCGGTGCGAAGGAGCACCGCGATGCAGATTGGAAGGCTGGGCTATCGGGTCTCGACGGCCATCCATGGCCTCGACGCGCTGGCGCTGCTCGAGTCGGGACCGCTGCCAGACATCATCGTCAGTGACGTGATGATGCCGGAGATGGGGGGGGCCGAATTGGTGAAAGCGATTCGAGACCGCGGCTGGACGATCCCGATCCTCCTCGTCAGCGGCTATTCGACCGAGAGCCTGGCGG
>JAYVJS010000184.1:0-7478 GCA_043769075.1 Gemmatimonadota bacterium
CGGCTTCCGCGGACCATCGGACTCTTCTCGGCGGTGGCCAACATCGTGGGGACGACGATTGGGTCGGGCATCTTCCGAGTGCCGGCTCGGGTGGCGGGATTGGTTGGTGAGCCAGGGCCGGTGCTCCTGGCCTGGGTTATCGGCGGGGTGCTGGCCTTGTTCGGGGCGCTCACGGTGGCGGAGCTGGCGGCGGCGTCGCCCCGGTCCGGGGGGCTGTTTGCCTACATCGATGAGGCGTTTGGGCCGATGCCGGCGTTTCTGTTCGGCTGGTCGCAGTTGTCGGTGATTCGGGCGTCGGCTCTGGGGAGCATCGCGACCATTTTTGCCGAGTATCTCGGCTACTTCGTCAAGTTTACGCCCCAAGAAGTCCGCTACGCGGCGGCGGCGACGATCCTCGTTGTCGCGCTGATCAACTACCTCGGGGTGAAGTATGCGTCCCGGGTCATGGGTGTAGCGACCGTTGCCAAATACGTAGGCATGGTGGGGTTGGTGGTGTTGGCCTTTTCGGCGGGCGACGGGAACTGGAGTAACTTTTCGCACTCGGGGGCCGCGACGGCCACGACCTTCAGTGTCTCCATGGTCGCCTCGGCGTTGGTGTCGATCATGTGGGCCTACGACGGGTGGGCCGACCTTTCCTATATCGGCGGCGAGATCAAGAACCCCGGGCGTAATTTTCCGCTGGCCCTGATCGGTGGGACGATCTTGATCATCGCCATCTATCTGCTGCTCAATGCCGCCTACATCTATTTGGTGCCGATCTCCGAAATGGCCGGCAAACCCTTAATCGCGGCGACGGCGGCCGCCCGGATTCCGCTGCTGGGCGCGGCGGGGGCGGGCATCGTCTCGGCGATCGTGATGATTTCGTGCTTCGGGACCCTCAACGGCTCGATGTTGACCAATCCGCGGATCTTCTTCGCGATGGCCGACCGAGGACTGTTCTTCAAGAGCGTCGCTCGGGTCAGTCCCAAGTTCCAAACCCCATCGGTCGCGATCTGGCTGGCGGCGATCCTTGGGTGCGTCTACGTGATGTTCAACGACTTCCAGCAACTCGCCGACCGCTTCGTGCTGGGGATCTGGCCGTTCTACATCTTGGCCATTCTCGGCGTGTTCGTGATGCGGAAGAAGCGGCCCGATCTGGAGCGTCCCTACAAAACGATCGGGTATCCGATCGTGCCGATCGTCTTCCTTCTGGCGGCGAGCGGGATGGTCATCAACGCCTTGGTGACCGACCCGGTGAACACCGGCGTGACCTTCCTCATTCTCGGGGCGGGGGTTCCGCTCTATTATCTGACGCTAGGTAGGCGTCGCTCGTAACCCGTTACCGGTTCGATCCACGGGCTTAGCTTGACCGGCCTGGCTCCGGCCCTATGTTTCCGCGATTGCAAACGCCGCCCGCCGTCATCTGGAGTTGCCGAGTATGATCTCCTCGCCAAAACGACCATATCTGCTTGTCGCATTTGGGCTTAACCTGCTGCTGGTAGGCCGGCTCTTGGCTCAGGGCATCACCAGTTCGGCGGTGACCGGGGTGGTGACCAAGGAAGGCGGGGTGCCGTTGGAAGGCGCCCTGGTCTCGATTACGAATACGGCCACTGGGCTTCGGCTGGCGGCGACGACGTCCAAAACCGGTCGTTTCAACTTCGAAAATGTGGCGCCGGGAGGGCCGTTTACGATCGCGGCTCGTTCGATCGGGTTCGAGCCGGCCACCAAGTCCGGCGTCATCCTCACCCTTGGCCAGCGATACTCGGCCAATTTTGAGCTCCAGGCTCGGGTTATCACGCTCGAGGAGCTGACGGTCGTGGCCGCGACCAATCCACTGATCAATAGTGGGCGCACCGGCCCGGCCCAAATTGTCACCGATACGGCTATTCAGCGGTACCCGCTGTTGGGTCGCAACTTTACCGATCTGATCAGGACCAGCCCCCAAGTAACCCTTGGCACGTCGGTTGGCGGGCAGAATAGCCGATTTAATGCAATCTTGATCGACGGCGGGGCGAACAACGACGTCTTCGGTCTCTCGTCCGGCGGCACTCCGGGCGGGAGTGCGGGGGCGAAGCCGATTTCCTTGGAAGCGATTCAGGAATTCCAGATTCTGGTGGCTCCCTTCGATGTTCGGCAAGGCAGCTTCTCCGGCGGGTTGATCAACGCCATCACCAAGTCCGGCACCAATACGTTCCACGGGTCGGTCTTTGGGTACCTCCAACGTCCCGAGTTGGTCGGCTCGGATACCGGGCGGGTCAAGTTTTCGCAATTCGACATCAAGCAGTACGGCGGTACGTTCGGCGGCCCGATTATCAAGGACAAGCTGCAATTCTTCGGCAGCGCCGACATCCAGGCCTCGACAACGCCGTTCGTGGGTCTTTCGGCCAGCGAGCCTTCCACCGGCATCTCGGTGGCCACGGCCAACCGGATCGCCGAGATCATCCGGACCAAATACGGATTCGATCCAGGGGGTGTCGACGCGCCTCAGAACTTGAGCCGGCCGGACAAGAATTTCTTCGGCAAGTTGAACTACCAGATGGGACAAAGCTCCCAGCTTGAGTTCTCGTACAACTATGTCAAGGCCAGCCAGGACGTATTCAACCGGAGCAGCCGGACAGATCCGACCCGGGACGGCTGGCAGTTGTCGAACAGCGGCTACAAAATTGCCAACACGACGAACGCGGCCCGAGCCAAATTCACGACGTTGCTGGGGGCGGCCAGCCTCGAGGTCTTGCTCGGGTACCAGACGGTCCGTGATGGGCGGAGAATCGCCAATCGCACGCCGCTGATCCTGGTCCAGGGCGACGTCATCAACAACTATCTGGCCGCTGGCGGCGAACGGTTCTCCCATGGGAACGAGCTCGACCAAAACGTCGGCGAGCTGACGGCCAATCTCACCTTTGACGCCGGGGCCAAGCATCAGATCACGGTTGGGACCCATAATGAGTTCTTCGATTTCCGAAACCTCTTCGCCAACAACCGGTTTGGGACCTGGACTTTCGGCAACGCCGATTCGCTCGATGCCGGTCTAGCCCGCCGGTACGAAATTCAACTCGAGACCCGGCCCGGCGGCTTCACGGCGAATTTTGGCGTCAAGCAGTTGGGAGGCTACGTCCAGGACACTTGGCGCCCGAACAACGCCCTCACCGTCACGGGCGGGCTCCGGTTCGATGTCCCAGTCACCGACAAGCCGTTCCAAAACCCGCTCGCTGCCCTGACCGACACCTTGCAGGTCAACACCGGCACGTTCCCGAGCGGGAACCTGCTCCTGTCCCCCCGAATTGGCTTCAACTGGGATGTCGGTGGCAAGACCAACACGGTGGTTCGGGGTGGGGTCGGTCTGTTTTCCGGTCGCCCGCCCTACGTCTGGATGGCCAACGCATATACCAATACCGGCCTCGAGCAAGTGACGCTGACCTGCGATTTAACTCCCGGTTCGGGCAATGGGCGGACCCCCCAGCCGTTCACGGCAAACCCCGATGCTCAACCCACGACCTGCGTCGGGCAAGGCGCCCCGGTCCCGCCGACGGCCGCGGTGAACTACTTCGAGAAGAACTTCAAGTTTCAACAATCGTTCAAGATCGCGCTTGGGGTTGACCAGCGTTTGGGCTCGGGCTGGGTGGCCACGTTCGACTTCCTCCAATCGCGGGCCCGCAATCAGATGTATCAAGTCGACGACAATGTCCGTTTGGGTGCGGTGAACGGCGAAGGGCGCCAGATGTACGCCGCCCCGAATGCGGCCGGCACCAACATCACCCGGCTTACCCGGGTCAACGGTGTTCGCCAAGTCGTCCGGCACTCCAACCGGAACGCCGACAAGTCGACCCTCGCGACGATCCAGTTGCAAAAGTCCTTCGCCGACGATTTCGCCTTCAGCGTCGCCTACACGCGCTCCCGGACGGTCGACTTGATGACCTTGGGCTCCAGTGTGGCCACGTCGAACCTCCGCAATACGCCGCTCGATGGGACGCTCGCGGACCGCAATCTCCGGACCTCCGCGCTCGATGTGCCGCACAAGATCACCTTCAGCGGCACCGCCAACTTGCCCGGCGCCTTTCAGATCTCGGCGATCTATACCGCCCGCGCCGGAACGCCCTACGCCTACGTCGCCGCCAATGACGCCAACGGCGACGGCAACGTCACCAACGATCTTTTCTACGTCCCCCGAGACGCGAACGACATTTCGCTGGTCAACAGCGCCGACTGGGATCGGCTCAACAACTTCATCGCCGGCGAGAAGTGCCTCCGCGAGCAGCGGGGCAAGATCATGGAGCGGGGGTCGTGTCGGAATCCGTGGAGCAAGTTCTTGGACCTTCGCTTGAGCAAGCCGATTCGCACCGCCAGCGGCCAATCGATGATCCTGAGCGCCGATGTCTTCAATTTCCTCAACTTGGTCAACCGGGATTGGGGCATCAATCGTGAAACCGCCGGCTTCGAGCAAGTCAGTCTCCTGACCATGTCCGGCTACGATACCCGGGGTACCGCAGCCGAAGCCGACGACCGAGGCCGGTATACCGTGCCGAGTGTGTTGCCCTTCCAGAGGCGAGTCCTGGTCAACAGCTCCCGTTGGAGGATTCAGCTCGGGGCGAAGTACCTGTTTTAGCACCCAACCCATGACCCCGAAAAAGCTGGTCAGCCTCGCCCTTGCGGTGCTCGGCGTTGCCACGGTGGCGCTGTTGGGCATCGGCCGGGCCACCCATCCTCCCGATCGGAGCCCTGATGGGGTGCTGGCCCAACAGGCACTGACGGCGTGCCAAAGCCGTCCGAAGGCGGAGCGGAGCGACTGCTACCAGGGCGCCCTGCAAGCCCGATTGACGGGCGCCGGCGTGGGAAGCGCGATGAGTCTCCTCAAGGCCCTGGCCCGGGCCGACGATCGGCTTGAACGGGAGGGTCACGTGCTGGCCCACGGCATCGGCATCAAGGGCTATTTGCTGGCCCAGAACGTCCCGGTCCCGTTTGGCCAGTGCCCGGTCGATTTTGCCAGCGGCTGCAAACACGGCGTCATCCAGGCCTACCTCGAGGGACAGGACGCGGTCGACAGCGCTTCGATCAATGCGCTCTGCGACCCCTACCGGGCCGCCGGCGAAACCCGCTTCAATCTCTTCCAATGTGTCCATGGGATGGGGCACGGCTTTCAGATGATGTACCAGGGCGACTTGCCGCGGGCCCTCGGCTCGTGCGAACAACTTCGGGACGGCTGGGATCGGGACTCGTGCTTCGGCGGGGCGTTCATGGAGAACATCGTGAGCGAAATCGCGCCGCACCATCCGTCAACGAAGTTGGTCGCGAGCCACCAACACGACAACCATCGGGCCTTCAAGGCGCTGGACTCTACCGACTTGCTGTACCCCTGTTCAGTCGTGGCCGAAAAGTTTTGGCGGCCGTGCTATGAAATTCAGACCTCGGCGATCCTCCATTTTACCGACAACGACATTCGACGGACCGCCGAGATCTGCGCGACCGCCCCGGAGACAATGCAGTCGGTGTGCTCGGCGAGCTTGGGCCGCGACATTAGCTCACGGGCCCTTCGGGACCCAGGCAAATCCATCCGTCTTTGCAAGAAAGGCGGGGAGCGCAACCTGGGATGGTGTTATTTCGGGACCGCCAAGGCCTTGATCGACTGGGGCGGCAACCCAAGCACCGGGATGGCTCTCTGCCGGCGGCTCGGTGACTCACTCGGGTGGGAGCTGTGCTATCAGGGAGTGGGCGAGCAAGTCGCAAGTCTCATCCAGGATTCTCAACAGCGAGCCCGGATCTGCTCCGAGGCCGACCGTCCCGAGGCCGTGACCGTTTGTCAACGGAGTGCCGGGGTGGTTTTGGAAACGACCCGGTCGGACTCCCCTAAGTCCTAACCCGGGCAAAGAGCCAGAGCCCAAGAACTAGGAAGATGGCGTTCGGAAGCCAGGCCGACAATGTCGGGTCGATCAGGCCGGTGGCGCCGACCGCCTTCGACAAGTTGATCAGGAGCAGGTACAGAACGGTGGTGCCAAGGCTGATGGCCACACCCATGGCCGCGCCTGCTCTCGGATTGCTCATCGCCAGCGGGGCGCCGAACAGAACGATCACGAGGCATGCGGCCGGCAGCGCGAGCTTTACCGCCAGGTCGACCTGAAGCTTCTTGACGTCGGTACCCGAGCGGCCCAGCGTCTCGATGAACGATTCAAGCTCCCGGTAGGTCATTTCATCCGGTCGTTTCGGCTCGATCAACAACGACCGCGGCTCCTCGTTAAAGCTCGGCAGCTCAAGCGACGCAAATCGCATCGTGGCCGGCGGCAGGCTGTCGCTCAGAAGATGGGAGGCTCCGCTCTCCAGCCGCCACCGCTTGGTGCTGTCGTTCCAGCGGGCGCTGTCGGCCAAGACAGAGAGGTTGGCGTAGCCCTTGGTTCGGCCCGCATGCTCGAGAACGACGGTTCGCATTGTCTTGGCTTGGGTATCAAGGTAGCGAATCGAGTAACTCCAGCCATTGTCCGCGAGGAAGGTGAAGTCGTATCGCGATGTTTGATTGCGATTGTTGCGTTCCTTCTCGAGTTCGAGCTGGCGGGCCGTGGTTAGCGGAGCGATTTCGGTGACCCAAAAACACAGGCCGGCCGCGAAGATCGAGGCCACCAAGATCGGGAACACCAGCCGATAGAAGCTGATCCCGCCGGCTTTGGCGGCGGTGATCTCGGAGTTCTTGGCGAGGGGGCCGATCGTAAACACGGTGGCAAACAGCGCGGCGGCCGGGATCATGTTGGCCGTGTTGCCCGGAATCGCGAAGAGGCCGATCCGGACGATTTCGGCGGCGCCGAGCCCGCGATCGAGGAGCCGGCTCAGCCGATCGACGATGTAGATCATCACGGCCACCACCGGAAACCCGATCGCGGCCAGGAGGAAAATTCGAACCCAGCTCCAGAGGATGTATCGGGAGATGGTGCGAATCAGCGGCACCGTCAGGCCCCTCGTTTTCGGAACCGGAACGGCCGGATCAAGGATTCCACAAAGTCAGCGAAGTCCCCACCACGGGTCGACCCGAACTCGCGATTCACTTTGAGGAGGCCGAGGGCCCCGGCGGTCAGCATCAGGATGTTCGGCAGCCACATCGCCAATGCCGGCGAGGCGAAGCCCCGGTCGGCCAGCGATTCACCGCCCACCAGGCAGACGTAGAAGATCGCGAAGACAAGGAGCCCGCCGCCGATCACCAGGCCCATGCCGCCTCGCGGGAATCGAAGCGCCATGGCGACGCCGATCACGACAAAGCTGAAGCAGGCCACACTGATACTGTACTTCTTGTGGATCTCGACGAGGTACTTGTCGGCCTGGGTTCGCGACGCCCGCTCGTCGTCGCGGGTGACGGTGATTTCAGCGATGCTGGTCAGTACCGGCGAGGCCTGATCGCCTGGGTTGGGTCTCGGCCGGCCGATGGTGTCGGTGAGGCTCCTGATCTGGGGTACCGCCTGAGCCTCCGCGGCCTTGGGGAGCAGCAGGTGGCCGAACGCTCGCTCGAACGTCCGCCACTTGCC
>JAYVJS010000185.1:0-2599 GCA_043769075.1 Gemmatimonadota bacterium
GCCTTGGCCATCGGTCGTGACGTTGGGGTCACCGACGTGGTGGCGGAGGCGATGCCGGCCGACAAGATCGCCGAAGTCAGTCGCCGGCTTGCGAGCGGCCGGTCGGTCGGGATGGTGGGCGACGGGATCAATGACGCGCCTGCCTTGGTCAAAGCCGACGTCGGCTTTGTGATGGGGTCGGGTACCGATGTGGCGATCGAAGCCGGCGATATCACGTTGATGCGATCGGACCTGAATGCAGTCGCCGACGCGGTGGAGTTGTCCCGGCGTGCGTTGCGTTTGATGCGGCAAAATCTCTTCTGGGCCTTCGTCTACAACGTCATCGGGATTCCCGTCGCAGCCGGAGTGTTGTACCCGATCTTCGGCGTCCAGCTCAGCCCGATTCTCGCAAGTGCTGCGATGGCCATGAGTTCCGTCAGCGTGGTGTCGAACTCCCTCCGCCTTCGGGGGTTCCATCCGGCGCCATCGGCGTCGGATTCTTGAATGGAGTGTGCCGAATGAGGTCACCCACTGGACGGAAAGCCAGCGCCGTCGACCCCGAGATCAAACAAAGAAACCAGGCTCGGCTCCGGAAGATCGAGGGTCAGATCCGAGGCCTGGCCCGAATGGTCGAAGAGGACCGTTACTGTGCCGACATCATGACCCAGATCGCCTCCGTCCACGAGGCCCTACGGTCGGTGGGCCGCGAACTGATGCGGCACCACCTCCGTCACTGTGCTTCCGATGCGGTCAAGGCAGGGGAGGTAAAAGCCGAGGCCATGTACGACGAACTCCTGAACCTGATGTACACTCACGCTCGTTAGGGCTTCTCGGCGTTGAGTTGGACGCCGGTTTCGCCGGCCAAAAGCTTGAGCAGGCTGCGGCCCCGCTTGTCCTTGGCGCTGATCGAGACCCCGTTGTCGTCGGCCCGGAGCCGGAACAGCTCCTCGCCGTTTTCCCCCTTCACTTCGATCAGGGCCCGGCCGCCGCTGGCGTCGATCCGAACGGTGCCCCGTTCGTGGCCGCCCCGCCGATTCCCGAGGTCGAATGTGGCCTGACCCTGCACTGCCTTGCCGTCGTCGGAGTGGAGGCTGGCCTTAACGCCGCGGAGGTCGGATCGACCGATCTTGCGCAACTCATGCTGGGCGACGAACAACGGCCGGGTGATCTGGTCGGGTTCGAACCGGACGGTACCGATCTCGACTAGGTCCCCGGTGGCGATTTCATCGGCGTCGGCGCACCGAAAAGAGGCGTCTTTGCGGCGACCCATCGTCTCGGTGGCCAGTTGACAATCCTTCAAGTCCTCGGGAGCCCGGTTGGCTTCGAGGGCCACGGTCATCTGGACCGACTTGTCCGTCCACTCGCCTTCGCTCTCGACCTCAACCGACCGCACCTTCCCGATCCGGCGCCCGTCGAGCCGGAAGTTGAGCAGATCGGTTGGGAGATCGTGGAGCGCGGCTTGAATCGGGCCGGCAATGGCGGTGGTCTTCAGTTCATGGATGCCCTTCTTGGCTAGGGTGATGCCGCCCATTCCTAGGCCGAAGATACCGAGTGCCCCGAACGCGATCTTGCCCCAGAAACGATCCATGTGTCCCCCCAGGTTGCCGGCGTATGTCAAGCATACGGGGGGTCAATGTGGAAGGTTTCGTTTTGGGACGGGCTACTCTTGGCCGTCGGGACGAACCATGAGATCAAGGGCCAGAAACAGGGTCTGGGCGTAGGGGTAGAAGACAATCGGGGCTAGAATCATGGCGCCAACCCCGCCATACAGCAGCCCGTCCCACGGTGGACTAGGCCAGGTCGCGGCAACGACCGCGAGCACGATCGCCACCCCGACCAGCTCACTGACGGCGATGTTCAGCATGTAGGCCCCGACTTGGTACCCCTGCTCGCCGCGAGTGAGGTGGAGGTTGCAATTGGGGCACCGCTCGCGGAGCCTGAAGTAGGTCAGAAAAACCCCCTCGCCGCCGCACGAGGGACACCGACGGCGCAGCGCCCGGCCCAGGAGGCGGGTGAGTCTCACCGGGTTTTTCCGAAGCGGTAGCCGAGCCCGGCATGGAGGTGGAGGGCGGCGTTGGGGACTGAGGCATGACCGTTGACGACCGGGACTCGGACGTATGACCCAGACGCTCGGGCGTCGAGGCTTAGGACCAGACCCCCGATGAGTGGGAACTCACGGGTGACCATGGCGACCACCGAGGCGCCGCTGAGCAAGTAGCCGTTCCAGCCTCGGTGGTGATCGAGACTCTTATCCCGAACGGTACTGATCGGGTAAGTGATGACGGGACCAGCCCCGAGACTGTACGTCAAGTGATGCGATCGAAAGGCTCGGCTGATCGTGGCGATATTGAACCCGTTGGTGATCTGAAACCGCTGGACCTCAGCGGGCGGGTTGGTGAGATAGATCTTGTGGTGGGTATGATCGAGTCGCCAACCCCGGTTCCCTTTCCACACCCCGATGCGCCAGGCGTAGTACCAGGTCGGCCGAGAGGGCCTGGTGGCCCAGTGAGCCGTGAAGCGGAGGTCGGGCTCGCCGGCCTGGGCGATTGAGATCGGGAGCGGCAGACTCTGGGCTGACCCGAAGAAAATCTGCGCCTCGATCTGCGCGGCCGCCCCCCGG
>JAYVJS010000186.1:0-4742 GCA_043769075.1 Gemmatimonadota bacterium
GCCGACGGGGTATTTCCGATCTACCGCCAGTGAAGCCCTGGGATAAGACCGGCGACCGGCGCGCCGACATCCGCGATAGCTTCGGCGAATGGATGCGCGGGCTGGTCGAGCGGACCGAAGAGCGGATCATTCAAACCCGGTACACCAGGCCGCCCGGCGCGATGCCGGAGGTCGGTTTCTTGGTGGCGTGTACCCGGTGCGGGGCCTGTTCGCCGGTCTGTCCGGTCCAGGCCATCCGGACCGTGCCCGCCTCGGGCGGGCTGGCGGCTGGTACCCCGTTCCTCGAACCAGAGAGCCAGCCCTGTGTTGCCTGCGCCGACATGCCTTGCGTCAAAGCCTGCCCGACCGGCGCGCTGACGCTTCCGGCCAACGGGTGGACCAACTACCGTTTGGGCACCGTGACACTGGTGCCCGAGCGGTGCCTGACGTTCGAAGGGAGCCCGTGCCGGGTCTGCGTCGACGCCTGTCCGATCGGCGACCGAGCGTTAGGCCAGGACGAGGCGGGCCATCCGGTGCTCCGCAAAGAAGGCTGCGTCGGGTGCGGGGTCTGTGTACGGGAATGCGTGGCCTCGCCGTCGGCGTTCGAGTTCACTCCTGTGGAGGCGTCATGAGCGGAGTTCCCTACCGGGTCGACAAGCCCTGGGGCCACGAACTGATTTGGGCCCGGACCGACCGGTATGCCGGCAAGATCCTCCACGTGAAAGCAGGCCACGTGCTGAGCTGCCAGTATCACAACAAAAAGGACGAAACCATGCACGTCCTCCGTGGGGAGCTGATTCTTCGGACTCAGGTCCCCGGCGGCGTGATGACTGAACGCCCGTTTCGGGCCGGCGAGTCGGTCCACATTCCGGCGACCTTGATTCATCAAATCGAAGCCGTCGAGGACTCCGATGTGCTGGAAGCCTCGACCGCTGAATTGGACGACCTCGTCCGGATTACCGACCGCTATGGGAGAACCTGACCGTGCAAGTCATCATTCCGCTCGCTGGTAAGGGGACCCGGGTCCGGCCCCACTCGCACCTAGTCCCTAAGCCGATGCTGAAGGTCGCTGGACGCCCGGTGATCGATTGGGTCATGGACCGGGTCAAGGGGCTCGAGGTCTCGGAGTTGATTTTCATTACCGGGCACCTCAAGGAACAAGTCGAGGCCTATTCCACCGGCCGCTACGGAATTCCCTGCCGCTACGTCGAGCAAAAGGTCCAGGACGGCACCGCCGGTGCCGTGAACTTGGCCCGGCCGTTTGTCCACGAGCCGGTGCTGATCATCTTCGTCGATACGGTGTTCGAGGCCGATCTGACCTTGATCAACCGCACCCAGGCCGACGGGATCATCTGGGCCAAGGAGGTCGAGGACTATCAGCGCTTCGGCGTGGTGGTGACCGATGCCAATGGGTACATGACGAAGATCGTCGAAAAACCGTCGACCCCGATCTCCAAGCTGGCTAACATCGGCCTCTACTACATCAAGGACGTTGAGTCGCTCTGGCAGGGCATCGACCACACGTTGTCGGCTCCGGCCAACAAAGGCGAGTTCTACCTGACCGATGCGTTCCAGTGGATGATCGAGCGGGGCAAAAAGATTCTGACCGCCGAAGTTGGGGGCTGGTACGATTGCGGCAAGCTGGACGCCTTCCTCGAGACCAACCAAGTGCTGCTTGACAAGGGGGCCGCTCGCCGGGGGCAATTTCCCGGCGTCACCTTCGTCGACCCGGTCTTGATCGAAGACGGCGTCTCGATAACCAAGTCCGCGATCGGCCCGAACGTCACCCTCGAAAAGGGCACCGTGGTCAGCGATTCGACCTTGTCGCACACCCTGGTCGGGCAAAACACCAAGATTTCTGCCTCGACCTTAAGCCACTCGATGCTCGGCAACCGGGTCACGGTCAAAGGGTTTCGCGGGTCGCTCAGTGTGGCCGACGACTCGGAGATTGCCGGGGCGTAGGTTTCCGATGCTGTTGCCCGAACTGGGTCAGTCCTTTCTCGACTTGTGGCACCATTTCGATGGGGCCGAGGCCGGCCGAACCGACCGGTTCGGGCCGCCGCCGACCTTGGCGCCATTCAATGACAAAACCCTCAAACTCCACGGGGCGGCGTTTCGCTCGTTGGCCCATGCGGTCGAAGAACTCGAGTTGGACTCGGTCGATGACGAAATCGATCGCACGATCCTGATCGATTCGATCCGGGTCCGGCTCCGGCGGGTGGAACACGACCGGCCCGACCGCCGAAATCCAGCCCTCTGGCTCGACCGGCTCGCCGCGATTGTCCGAAGCCGGCCCGACGACCAGGCCTTATCGGATGCGATCCCCTCCTGGGTCGCGGCACTCCAGTCCACGGTCAAGAAACCACCGCTCGGGTACCTGCACGTCGCCCTCGGCCTTCTCGCGGAGATCCGAGCGAGTCAGAGCGACCCGGCCGCCGCTCTTGCCTTGGCCACCCTCGACGGGTTTCTCCGGCACGACCTGGCAGCCGACGCGGGCCCCGACGCCGGAGCGTTAGGGGAAGACCAGGTCACCTGGCACCTCCACCACGAATTCAAGATTGAAATGACGGCGGCGCAGGCCGAGCGACGGTTGATCGCGCTGGTCGAAGCCTCGGCGGCTGACCTCGAAGCCGGCCGGCCGCCCGCCGACGGGAGCGGTTCGGCCGCGTGGGCGTCCGTCGTGGTGGCGGGCCGGGAGATTCGGCGGCGGATCACCGCGCCGGAATGGCTCACCGCCATCGACCTGTACTCGGGCTACCTATCGCCGGGCGAACGACACGTGGCGCTGGTCATTGCGGGACTTGACCTCGCCATCCAGCTGGGCCGGATCGGAGCAGCGGAGGGTGTCGCCAAGCTGACCGACCGGCTCCCGAGCCGGGAGGCCCAGATTCGCCGGGTCATCGTGGCGCCGCTCGAATCGGTCGGGGCGGTGCTGTTGGCCGCTGATTGGCATGCCCTGGGTCAGAGCCGCGGCGAGTTGCCCCCGCTGCTGTTGGAACGAGCGTTCCATCACGGGACCTTCCACCCGGCGCTCGCGGCGTGGGCTTTCAGTGCCGGCGGGTGAGGCCCCGGCAAGCGTTCCCGGCGCCGTCAAGGGCCTGGCGGCCGTATCGCTTCTCAATGACTTCGCCAGCGAGATGGTCTACCCCCTCTTGCCGGCGTTCCTCACCGGGACTCTCGGCGCCGGTCCCATTGCGTTAGGCGCACTCGACGGCGCCGCTGACATGACGGCGGCCGCCCTTCGATGGTGGAGCGGTCCCTTGGCCGATCGGCCCCGATGGCGGCTCCCGCTGGTGTGGGCCGGGTATGCGATTGCCACCCTGCTCCGGCCGGTGATGGCGGTGACGTCGGCGGCCTGGCAGGTCGTTGGGGTTCGGGTCCTCGACCGGGTGGGCAAGGGACTCCGCTCCCCGGGTCGGGACGCCATGATTGCCGACGCCACCGAGCGCTCACTTCACGGGCGAGCCTTCGGCCTCCATCGATCCGCCGATCACGCCGGCGCGGTGCTCGGCTCCCTGATGGCGTTCTGGCTCCTTCGCCGGGGGGTCTCGGTTCGAAGTGTGTTAGGCGCGAGCGTAATCCCGGGGATCGCGGCGGTGGTGGTGCTGACGATGGTGTTGTGGCGGGTCCGACGGACCGCGGCCGCCGGACCGACGGAGCCACGACCGCTGGAGGACTCGGACGAACCGACGGTTCCCCGAAAGCCCCTCACTTGGTTGGCGCTGCTGGCGGTGGCCCGCCTACCGGAGACCCTCATTCTGCTCCGCCTCCAACAGCTCGGTCTCCCGGTCGCCGGGGTTCCGCTCGTCTGGGCCGTCCTGCACATCGTCAAGAGCGCGGCGTCCTATCCGTCCGGATGGCTCACCGATCGGCTCGGTGCCCGACCGTCACTCTTGCTCGGCACTTTTGCCTATGCCGGAACCATCTTCGGCCTGTCCCGGGGCTTAAGCCCCAACCTCGCGATCGGCCTATTTCTTCTCCACGGCCTAGCCGCCGGTCTCCTCGAGCCCGCCGAGCGAGCCGCTGTGGCTCGAGTGGCCTCCACGAAACGGGGCCAAGCGTTCGGCTTCTACCAAGCCCTGGCCGGGATCGGCGCTCTGGCCACCGGCCTCGGCTACGGTTGGCTTTACCAAAGTCTCGGGGGCCCAGCCGCCCTCACCGTGGCAGCGGTCTCGGCACTCGGGGTCTCGGCCCTCGGGGCTCGGCACTGGGCAGTCGCGGGCGGTTAGCCGCCGAGCGTCGAGCGGCGAAAACTTGCGAGATCGGGAACCGGCCGATAGCTTCGCGACCAATGCCATTTGCTGAATTTGGAAAACCGCCCAGTTGGCAAGCAGGCAGCCGGGGGCGCTCGGCCGTCATGCCGGAGGCCCAGGTGGAGGTGCCACCGGGCTTCTTGGGCAAGACCGCGGTGGTGACCGGCGGGGCGACCGGACTGGGCCGGGCGGTGGCTCTTGAGTTCGGGCGGCTCGGCTGCAACGTCGCCTTTTGTTTTGTGGACCTGCCCGGTCGCGATATCCGGGAAATGGCGTTGTTGACTGAGACGATCTTGGCGTCGATGGGGGCTCGGGTGTTCGACGATACCTGTGACGTGCGGAACCGCCAGCAGGTGGTCCGATTCCTCGAGGCGGTCAAGGAAAAATTTGGGACGGCCCACTTCCTGGTCAACAACGCCGGAATCGCGATCGATGGCGCCCAGTGGCGGCTGACCGAGAGCGACTGGAACGATGTGATCACGACCAATCTGATCGGCGCCAACAACTGTA
>JAYVJS010000187.1:0-2290 GCA_043769075.1 Gemmatimonadota bacterium
CGCCTGCTCCAAAACCGAACCGGTGCGCACCACCCCCACCGCCGTCCGGGTTCGGGAGCTGTTGGCGGAAGGATCCGGGTCCAACTACGCCGCCACATCCGACACCAACTCCGATGGGCGAGTTCGACCCCGGACCGTCCCGGGCACTCCGGCCTCGGTACGCCAATTGTTGGAGACCGGAATCGTCCGGTTGTCCCGCTGGAAGGTCCAGGCCGCTGACGACACCGTCATTTGGGCCACCCGGACCACCAAGCTATTCCGATGGGTCGACGACGTTTTCGTGCTGCTTACGCCGGCCGGCGATTCGACCCGGATTGACGCCCGGAGCGCCTCCCGGGTCGGCAAGGGCGACCTGGGTCAGAACCGCCGGAACTTGGCGGAACTGTGGACCGCAGTCGAAAAGAACCGCTAGGCGCTGACGGTCTTGCGGGCCAGCATGTTCTTGATCGGAACAATCAAGAGCGCCAGGATCACCGCGAAGACCGCTACAAACACGGCGTTGGCCGTAAACAACGTGGTCAGCGAAAACGACTCATAGAGGCCGCCCACCCGGCCGGCCACCTTGTTGCCGATCGAGGTGGCGAGAAACCAGACGCCCATCATCAGTCCCTGGGCTCGGACCGGGGCCAGGGTCGACATGGCACCCATCCCGACTGGGCTCAGACACAGCTCTCCGAGGACCTGAAGGAAGTAGCATCCGACCAGCCACATCGGCGACACCCGGCCACCCCCGGCGGCGCCAAACGAGGCTCCGACCATCAGCACGTAGGCCAGCGCCAACAGAAACAGCCCGAGCGAGAACTTGGCCGGACTCGACGGATTGCGCGGGCCGAGCTTCAACCACACGAGTCCCACGAGCGGGGCGAGCAAAATAATGAAAATCGAATTCACCGACTGGAGCCAGCTGCTTGGATAGGACCAACCCAAGAACGTGTTGGCGGTGTTCCGATCGGCAAACAGGTTGAGGGTCGAAGCGGCCTGCTCGTAGCCGGCCCAGAACACGGCCGCTCCGAGGAACAGCGCCACGATGACCAGGAGCCGTTTGCGCTCGTCGGGCGTCCATTTGGGGACGGCGAAGAGCCACAAGAAGAACCCGACGGTCAGCACCACGAGGAACCCGTCGACGCCGGCGGCAAAGCCCTGCGGCGTAATCGTGATCGTTCCCGCCGAGTTGAGACCGATCGCCGCGAGCACCGTCACCACCACGGCGCCCACCGCCACCAGGATCTGGCGGCGAGCGGCACTCCGTTCGGCGTCGCTCGACGTGCCGAGGGGATGCTCCACGGTGGCGGGGAATCGGCTCTTGCCGAGGGAATACTGGATCAGACCAAAGAACATCCCAACCGCCGCGGCCCCGAACCCAAAGTGCCAGGCCGCCTCGGGCGCCAGTCCCCATCCGGCCAGCACCTCCCGAAAGGCCGGCTTCTGAGCGAAGTAACCGCAGACCAGGGGGCCAAGAGCGCCGCCCAGGTTGATGCCCATGTAGTAGAGGGAGTATCCGGCGTCCCGACGGCTGTCCGTGGGCCCGTAAAGCTGCCCTACCATGACGGACGCATTCCCCTTGAGAAGCCCGGTGCCTAGCACGATCAAAACAAGCCCGAGATAGAACGTCGCCATGCCTTGAAAGGCCAAGCTGATATGTCCAGACATGATCAGGACGCCCCCGAGGAACACCGATCGTCGGAGGCCGAGCAGCCGATCGGCGACCCAGCCGCCGACCATGGTCATCATATACACCATGGAGAGATAGGTGCCCTGGATTCCGCTGGCTTCGGATACCCCCATTCCAAGACCACCCGCCGCGACCGGCGCAACCATGAACAAGATCAAGAACGAGCGCATTCCGTAGAAACTGAATCGCTCCCACATCTCGGTGAAGAAGAGAGTGGAGAGGCCTCGGGGGTGGCCGAAGAACCCGGTATCGTTGGCGCTCATTGAGCCTTCCCCATCTTCTTCTTTAGGAGTTCGAGCTGGGCGTCCACAGCGGCCTTGGCTGCCTCACGATCGAGCCTTGCTTTGAGAAGGCCGGCGTCCTCTAGGTCCGATGCAGGCATGCCTTGACCCGCCGCCCGCTGGTGCTCCGCCATGGCCTCGTAATCTTGCTCGGCCATAACCACCTCATCGCGCTGGACCGCAAGTTTCCGTTCCAACAGGTCGACGCGCTGACGGTGTTTATCGGCAAACTGCCGCGCAATCGCTGATGTTTCCGCGTCGCCGATATCCAACGCAAGCTGCCCCCGGCGTTCGGCCGTGGTCAACTGTTCCCGCTCGGCGGCCAAATGCCGCTCCG
>JAYVJS010000188.1:0-3214 GCA_043769075.1 Gemmatimonadota bacterium
CGTCCTCGGGCACCCCGACGCCGGCGTGGACATGAAAGCCCGAGTGGGGCCACTGGAGCATCCCCTGGGCTTGGTCCTCCTCGAACAGGCCGCGGCGGATGAAGAGCCGGAGCACGGCTCGCCGGAACGCCTCCGTGAGGGGCGCGGTGTCATGCCCCGGCCACCCCGGCCAGCGCACGAAGGTCCCATCGGGCCGGAACCCGCCATCGGTGACGACCAAGTGGAGATGTGGATGCCAGTTGGCGAGGGAACCGTGGGTCTGGAGACAGGCGATGATCCCAACCGACAGATCCGCCTCGCCCGTGGTGGCGCGGACGGCGGCGGTCACGGTGCGGGCGGCCACCCGGGCGAGGTCGCCTAACAGGGCTCGGCGGTACAGACAGTAGGCGCGGAGCCGTTTGGGGATTGTCAGCACGACCTGCCGGTGGGGCACTGGGGCCAGGAGGGTCTCGTCGAGCCACTGACTCCACTGGGCGATTCGCTTGGCGTGACAACTCGGGCAGAAGTAGCGCGCCTTACACGAGAACGCGAGGAGGTACTCGTGGGCGCACCCGTCGCATCGGATCCTGGCGAACCCGTGCTCCAGAAGGCCGCAGGCGAGGAACTGGTCGACGACCTTGGGGATCACCGCGCGCCAGGCGCCGCCGGTTGCGGCGAAGCGCTCGTCCCACACCAAGCTGAGGGTCCGGAAGTGACGCTCGAGGAGCCGGTACAGCGGCGAGGCTCGTGGCCGGCGGGGGCGGTAGATCCCCACCGGGTCGGTCGCGGGCGGGCCGGGCTCGGCGGTGGTGCCCGGGGCATCAAATGGGGAATGTCGCTTGACATGGTGGGGGAGGACGCCGCCAAGACCGGCGGTACCTTCCTGATCGAGAAGATGCCCGACCCCTCAGCGGTGTGGACCCGGGGCGACGATCATCACACCGAATGGGGCGGGAGCCCGATCGGGCTGGATCAGGTCCGGCCGCATTTCTATAACGACTTCGTGCTCCACCGGGCCCTCGAGCAGGCCGCGTCGAGCGGGTGGGTGGTCAAGACCAATCCGTACGAAGGCGGGAGCGACCACATTCCCTTCATTAGGGCCAAGAAGCCGGCGGTGCTGCTCTGGCACTTCACCGACCAGTTCTATCACACCGACGGCGACACGATCGAGAACGTCTCCCCGGCAGAACTCGCCAATGTCGGGATCACCGCACTCTACGCGGCCCTGACGCTGACCGGGGCGTCCGACGACGTGATCCGATACCTGGCCCCGGAACTGGTCGCCGCGGCGGCCGACCGGCTGGCCCGGGAGGATGGGTTGTCGGCGGCGGTCATCCAAGGAGGCGGGGACCCAGCGAAGGAGCGGCAGATCCGGGACGCATGGGTGGCGTGGTACCAGGGGGCCGTGGCGTCGCTTCAGGAGCTCGCGATCGGCTCATTGAGCCAAGCGGTGAACGCCGCCCTCCTGGAGGCGGCGTCCGCCATTCGTTAGGCGCTATGGTCGGGTGGGGGTGGTGCGCTTGGCGGAGAAGTCGTCCTCGGCCGCGACGCCGAAGGCGATCTTGCCGGTCATGGAATCGCCGGTCACCGTGGCCGTCACCGTTAGCTGGAGGGGACTACCGTTGTAGTTGATCGTGTAACTGAACCTCACGATATTGTCCTTGATCGTGCCGACCAGCGGTACGTCGCCCGCCTGGCGCTTGACGGTGCCGGTCAACGAGTCGCCGCTCTGTTCGAAGATGATCTTGAAATTGCCGACCCCGCCCGGCGTATTCATTGCGGCGTCCCACTCCCCGGCGATGGAAGGCGCCTCCTTCTGCCACACGACCACCACACCGCACCTGGCCCGCCGGGTGGCGAGGGACTCCCCCGCCTCGGACACCGGGAGCCTAGTCCCGGCATAGATCTCGACGGCCCGGACCGCTCCCGGCGCGATGTCCTCAAGCAACAGATCCGCCGAGATCTCGGCGCCATTGAGCGAGACGGCTGGAGAGCACCGGACCGGCTCAGCGTAGAACGAGGGTGTCGGATCGCCGAACATCGACACGAGCGGGGTACCCGAGGCGCCCTGCCAGGTCGGCGATGGCTCCGGCGAATTGGGCGAGCCGGGACCAGGACTTGGCGCGGCCGGTACCCGATAGGCGCCATCGCTGAGCGGGGTGACCAGCGGGTAGCTGACGGTACTCGGGGCGATCGCACCGCCTCGGCTGGGTCCAGCCGACCAGAGAGCGTCGAGGGTCGCCACTTTCCTCTTGGCCAGATCCGATTCGGCGAGGATCCAACCCAAAGCCGAAGCCCGCGATCGCCAAATCTGGTCTCGGACCCGGTCCAGGAGCGGCTTGTCGGCGACGCCGGACTCGGGCAGGCCCGGCGCCATCGTTAGGCCGACCTCGAGGAGTTGATGCCGCTTCAGGCGGCCGTCCAACTGAGCCGACCGAAAACCCGAATGGCGGGCCACCAACCAGAAGGAACCGCCGACCCGGTCGATTCGGAACGTCCCATCGGGGCCGGTCGTGACGGTTCGCTCTCTCCCCCGAACCTGGATTTCGGCCCCTTCCACCCCACGGCCCGAGGGATCCCGCACCACCCCCCGGATCACCCGGGGTTGGCCGAACAGAAACGGAGAACCCCACCATGCGAATGCGATGACCGCGCCGAACGCCACCGACCGGATCTTTCCCACGAGGCCCTCCTGGAACGAGTTCAACCCGACCCCAAATGGTAGGAAGAGCCCGGCCGTTGCGCCAGGCCGACCGGGGCCGCAACTTGCGATCGTCACATTCCTCGGAGATTCGATGCACAAGCGCTCGGTCGCCGTCGAGGAATAGGAATAGGAATAGGAATTTCCTTCGCCCCGTCCAACCTACCCCACCAATGGCAAGCGGTCCACTCGGCGCCCCCGGGCCGGTCGCCGAGCGCGTGGGTGCCGTCCCCGGGCGCGGATGCCGTCCATCCACGGCCGCCGTGGCCATTCGGCGAAGGCCTCGGCGCCGGCGTCGGGGCCGGGAGCACGCCACGCGTCCCCCCGCGCGAACCTACGGGTGGGGACGACCGGCGGTGGTCGGCGGTGGGGAGCGACGGCGGCGCCGCCGAGGGCTCCGCGGCCGGGCGGTCGGATCCCGAGCGCGCACCCGGTGGGCGAGGATCCGGGCGATGACCCCGGGCGCGGTGATCACCGCGACGACCCGCATCACCCCCTGGCACTGCGGACAGGTGAGCGGATCGACCTCGAACA
>JAYVJS010000189.1:0-10798 GCA_043769075.1 Gemmatimonadota bacterium
AACTTGCTGACGACTTTGGCAGCTCGCGGGCTGCTTCACGATGCCACCCCGGGCCTGGCCGCCCGTTTGGCTGAAACCGACGGGCGAATAACGGGCTATGTCGGTTTCGACCCGACCGCCAATTCGCTTCATGTCGGCAATCTGGTGCCAGTGATGGCGCTGGTGTGGCTGCAGCGGTTTGGAGGGACTCCGATCGTTCTGGTCGGTGGAGGCACCGGCCTAGTCGGCGATCCGAGCGGGAAGCGGGCCGAGCGCCCGATGCTGTCGGCCGAGGCGGCCGAGGCCAACGCGAAGAGCATCCACGCCCAGTTGAGCAAGTTCCTCGAATTCGAGGGCTCGAATGCGGCGACGATGCGAAACAACGCCGACTGGCTGGTCGGCCTTGGGCTGCTCGACTTCCTTCGGGACACCGGGAAGCACTTCACGATCAGCTACATGCTGCAGAAAGACTCGGTCAAGAGCCGGCTCGAGGCCGGGATTTCTTTCACTGAGTTCGCCTACATGCTGGTGCAGGCCCACGACTTCGACTACCTGCACCGGACCGCCGGCTGCGAGCTCCAGATGGGCGGCAGCGATCAATGGGGCAACATCACCGCCGGCATCGAGTTGATCTCGCGGCACGGGGGCCAGGCGCACGGGGCGGTGTTGGCCCTGATGACCACCGCGACGGGTGCCAAGTTCGGGAAGAGCGAGGCCGGCAACATCTGGCTCGACCCAGCCCGCACGACTCCGTACCAGTTTTACCAATTCTGGCTGAACACCGATGATGCGGATGTCGAACGGTTTCTCAAGACATTCACGGTGGAATCACTAGAAAAGATCGCGGCGACTATGGCGGAGCAACATGCCGACCCGAGTCAACGAACCGCGCAGCGACTCCTGGCGAAGGACGTGACGACTCGGGTCCATGGCGCAGGAGCGGCCGCCCTGGCGATTAACGCGAGTGACATTTTGTTTGGCGGAACCGATTTGAACCGAGCCGATGCCGACACGCTGTCAACCGCCGCCGATGAGGTAACCACTGTTGAAGTGACCCGGGCGCGGCTCGCCAGTGGCATTGCAGCGATCGACGCCCTGGTCGAGACCGGCCTCGCGGCTTCGAAAGGTGAGGCCCGGCGTGGAATCCAGGGCCAAGGGTTTTCGATTAACGGCGTCAAGATCTCGGCCGCAGACGCCGTGCTCGGCGCCGAACACCTCTTGGCCGGCCGTTTCATTGCGCTTCAGAAGGGCCGCCGCAGCTTCGCCTTCCTGAAGGTCGACGAAGGCTAAGACCGGGCCTACCAGCGAGACCGGCGGGTTTGGCGGGGTTGCTTGGCCCCTAGCATCCCAAAGACACCGCGCACCAGTTCCCGGCCCACCGTTCGGGCCATCGTCCCGGTGAGGGCGCCCAGCAGGGCGCCTCCAGCCATCTGGGCCCAACTTTTTCCGGCCCGGGCAGGCGCCGCAGGCTCGGCAGGCTCGCGAAAGGGGCCACCCGACCCGGTGGACGGCGGACGTTTGGGTTCTAATCGCCGCGCCAGGATTTCGTGGGCGCTCTGTCGATTGACGGGCGTCCCGTATTCTCGCATCAAGTCGGATTCAGCCGCCTCGGCCCGAAACTCTTCGGGGGTCAGGGGGCCCATTCGCGACACCGGCGGCAATATCCGAGTCGCGACCACCGGGGTCGGGACGCCCTTCGGGGAGAGGCCGGTCACGATGGCCTCACCGATGCCGAGTGAAGTGATTGTCTCCTGGAGATCGTAAAAAGTGGTCTTCGGGAAGGTCCGTACGGCAGCCTTCAGGGCCGCTTCGTCGTCGGGCGTGTGAGCCCTGAGCGCGTGTTGGACCCGGTTTGAAAGCTGAGCCAACACCGCCTCAGGCACATCTTTCGGAGTCTGGGTTACAAAGAAAATCCCAACCCCTTTGGACCGGATCAACCGGACCACCTGTTCGACCTGCTCGAGAAACTGTTTGGACGCATCCCGAAACAGGAGGTGAGCCTCGTCGAAGAAGAACACCAGCTTCGGCTTGGGAAGGTCGCCGGCTTCGGGAAGATTCTGATAGAGCTCGGCCATCAGCCACATCATGAAGGTCGAAAACAAGGCCGGCTTGTCTTGGCAGTCGGCCAGTTCGAGACAGGTCACCACTCCACGGCCATCGGCGGTGACGTGGAGAAGATCGTGGACGTCGAACTCCGGCTCGCCGAAGAATTTCTCGGCACCCTGCTGCTCGAGCTCGATCATTTTCCGGAGCAATACCCCCACGGTGGCGTCCGACATGCCGCCGTACTCCTTCAGGACAGGCTTGCCCTCGTCGCTCGACAAGAACTTGAGGACCGAGCGAAGGTCGGCGAAGTCGAGAAGCGGCAAGCCCTGATCATCGCACGCCTTGAACACCAGACTCAAGACACTGGCCTGAGTCTCGTTCAAGCCGAGGACCTTGCTCAAGAGCAATGGCCCGAACGAGCTCACGGTGGCCCGGAGCTGGACCCCGTTCATGCCGGTCAAGCTGACGAACTCGGTCGGCATGGCCTTCGGGGCCCAGGTCGCGTCGATCGAAGCCAGGCGCTCGTCGATCCGAGCCGATTGGGTGCCCTCTCGGGCGATCCCGGCCAAATCACCCTTGATGTCGGCGACGAACACCGGCACCCCATTGGCGGAGAGCTGCTCGGCCATCAGCTGGAGCGTCTTGGTCTTGCCGGTCCCGGTGGCCCCGGCAATCAGACCGTGGCGCGTCATCATCGAGAGCGGCAGCGATACTTTGGGCTCGGTGACGACGGACGATCCATCCAGAGCGGCGCCTAACGTGATGACGGGCAACCCAAACCCGTAGCCTTCTTTGAGCATGTCGTCGAATGTTGCCATGGATCCTTCCTGGGATCAAAGTGACCGATCGAGTAGCCCGGTCAGCCGGACCATTTCGTCGATCGTATTGTAGCAATGGGGACTGAGCCGAATGGCGCCCTCCCGATACGACGCCACGACGCCCGCTTCCGTGAGCTTTCCAAATACCGCCGCTGGATCGGCCGGCACCAGACACACCATCCCGCTCGAGGCCATGCCAGTCGGAGACGAGACCCGGACGCCCCGGCGCGCGGCCCACTCGAGCACCGGCCGGTTGATGTCGGCCAGGTGGGCCTGGATCCGGTCAATCCCAAGCTCGAAGAGTAGCTCGAACGATCCGATCATTCCAACGAAGTCCTGGAACGGCAGCGTGATCAGCTCGAACCGGCGGGCATCGGACCGCCAGTCGCCGCGATACTCCGTCAGGGTGGTGAGGTCGTCGGTCCCGTCAAAGGCCGTCCAGCCGGCCATCGGCGGCTCGAGCTGCTCGATGAGGTCGTGCCGGATGTAGGTAAATCCGGATCCCCAGGGAGACAGGAGCCACTTTTGGGCGCCACAGGCGAGGATGTCGACCGGGGTTTCCCGAACATCGAATGGGATCTGGCCGAGGGCCTGAATCGCGTCGATTACGAGGTAGGTGCCGGTCCCGCGGGCGACCGCCGACAGGGTCTTGAGGTCAGCCAGGTACCCAGTATGAAATTGGACCTGTGACAAGGCCAGGACTTTGACCCGGGGGTCCCCCATTCGTTCGGCAATCCGGGCCTCATCAGGCCAGCCATCGGCGGTGACCGGAACCAATTCGAGCTCAACGCCGTGCTTGGCGAGCTGCCGCCAGGGGAACACGTTGGCCGGAAACTCCCCCCGGCTGGCCAGGACAATGTCGCCCCGGTGGAGCGGCAGGGAGGAGGCGGCCACATTGATGCCGTAACTGGTGTTGGTCGACAACGCGATTTCCGCCGGAGTGGCGTTCACAAGCTTCGCGGCGACCACCCGGGCTCGGTCGAGGACCCCGAACAGGTGCTCCTCGGTGAGTCGGTGCGCGGCGGCCCGATCCCTATGGTAGGCTTCGAGGCGGAGCCGAACCCGCTCTGGCAGCGGACCGATTCCGGCATGATTGACATAAAGGGTTTCGTCCGCCCACGGGAACTCTTCCCGGCGGAGCGTCTGGACGTCGTAGGAACTCGATTTCGCAGAGATCGGCATTCGTCGATAATATCCTACCATGGCCTATGACGACTAGTTCTCAATTCAGCCTGGTTTTGGGCGGCGGCGGTCTCAAGGGACTCGCCCATGTTGGAGTGTTTCGGGGCCTTGAGGAGCGGGGCCTCGAGCCCGGGGTGGTTGTCGGGTGCAGTATTGGGGCCTTGATTGCCGCGGCCTGGGCGTCGGGCCTCTCGGTCCGGGAAATGGAGGATCGGGCCCTGGCCATCAAGCGGACCGATGTCTTCCGGGTGGCCCACCTGGATATGGCCCTCAAGCGAATGATGTCTCCGGCTGTGTACCGCCGGGAGCCGCTCGAGGCCCTGATTCATTCCATCGTGGGCGATCGGACCTTCGAGCAACTACCCCGCCGGTTGATCGTCAACACCGTCGACCTCAATACCGGGATCGAGATCCCTTGGGGTTTGCCGGGCCTGGCAAACGTCAAGGTAGCCGACGCGGTGTTTGCCTCCTGCGCGTTGCCGGGGATTTTGGCCCCACGGCCGATTGCCGGGCGAGTCTGCGTCGATGGCGCGGTCGCCGAAAACCTGCCGATTCGGACCGCCCTCGCCGCGAGCAACGCCCCGATCATTGCGGTCGATGTCGGGGGTAGCGGCGGCCAACGGCACGCGATCGAGCGTCAGGGATTTGCCATCACCTATGCTCGGGGCCTCGAAATCGTGATGAGCACCCTTACCGAGGAACTGCTCCAGCACTGGGGTGACCCGCCCATTCTCTTGGTTCGGCCCCGGGTCGAGCGAATTTCAATGTTTTCCTTCAACCGAACGCCCTACTTGATCGCCGAGGGATTTCGGGCCCTGAACGGCGCCCTCGACCAGCTCCCCGGTCCTTTGGCCTCGCTCCCGCCAGGTATCCACCCCCAGCGCGAGGTGACGCTGGCCGTCAACCCGACGGCCTGCATCCGGTGCGGGATCTGTTACGCCCGGGCACCCCGGGTGTTCGAGCGGGCACCTGACGGGCTCGCTCGGGTGGCCGCGCCACGGCAGTGGTGGTCACCGTTGGGTGACCGGGTGGTTCGGGCCTGCCCGACCGGTGCCATCAGCGCCGAGCCAGGGCCGAGCGACTGATCGCCAGGAGGTCCCGCACGACGCGGTCCCAGTTCCGGTCCCGTTCGACCCAGCGTCTCCCGGCCTCGCCCATGGCCCGGCGGAGGTCCGCGTCGGTGAGCAACCCGGCGACCACCTCCGCGGTCCCGGCCACCTCGCGACCATCGACCAGCACGCCGGTTTCGCCGTCAAGTACGGCGGCCTCCGTGCCGCCGCCTCGTCCAGCAACTACCGCAAGACCGGACGCGGAAGCATCGGTGAGCGCAATCCCGAAACCCTCAACCTCGAGGCCAGTCGCCCGCGACAAGCCGAGGTAGAGGTCGGCCAGCCCGTAGATGGCTGGCAGATCGGCGTCCGGCACGGCATCCAGGAATTGGACCGCGTCGGTCAGGCCCAGCGAGCCCACCAAATCCTCGAGCCGAGGCCGATCTGGTCCTCGGCCGACCACCAGGTAGGACAGATCCGGGAACTGACTCCGAAGGGCGGCGACCACCGGGATCCCCACATCGATGCCCTTGTGGGGAACCAGCCGCGCGACCGTCAGTAGTCGAGCCCGACTCGGCCGGATCCGGTATCGCGCCATCACCGCCGCCGTGTCGATCCCGGGCCGAAAGGCGACCGGGTCGCTGCCAAGGGGCACGACCTGGATTCGGCCGGCTGGCTCGAGATCCAACGTCGACAGCACTCGGCTGGCGAGATCCGCGGTCCACCGGCTATTGGCGACCAGCACGGCGGCGTGGCCGAGGAGCGCCCGAGCGGCGCGGCGTTTGAGCAACGAACGCTCGAATTTTGCTTCCAAGCGGAGCAAGTCTCCCCCGTGGAGCAGCACTCCATATGGGATGCCATCCCGGGCCCGACTCCGGAGCGCGACATAGCCGGCCGGCCGGAGGTTGCCGCACCAGATGAACTGGGCTTGGTGCTGGGCGGCCAGGGCCCGAACCCGGCGACGCCAGGCCCAGAGTCCGAGGAGGGTTTTGAGCCGGTTGGACGGGGTCGCGATCCGGTCGATTGGGTTCGGAAATCGGCCATCGGCGGCGTTAGGCATCGAACCGGTCGACACGACCAGGCTCCCGGGTGGGTATCGAAGGGCGAGTTCGGACATCCACCGAGCAATCCCGCCTCCAATGGGGGGAAAATCATAGGCCAGGAGAAGATCGGTCACCGGGCCGGCACCAAGCCGCTCAGGCCCTCGACGAATCGGGCCACCGCCGCCTCGATGGCCAGATGGCCGACCCGCGCCGGGTCGGCCGGCCCCTGGTCCAGCGCCGCCCGAATCGCGGCGACGAGCGAGGCGTCGTCCTCGAGCCGGAAATAGTGAACCGCCGATCCCAGGTGCTCACGGTGGGGCCCAATGTCGGACGCCACCGCGGGAACGCCCGATGCGACGGCCTCGATCGGCGTGAGTCCGAATCCCTCAAACCGGCTGGGAGCAACCACGACGGTCGCCCGCTGATACGCGGCAGCAATCGATTCGTCACTTTGCCAATCGGTCGCGAGCTCCAGTTTGACTTCCAGATCGGCCGCCAATCGCTCGATCGCCGCGGCCTCCGGTCCCTGTCCGATCATCTCAACCGCCGGCCGCGGCATCATGCCCGCCGCCGCCCTGATCACCGCCTCGTGATTTTTGTGCGGAACCAACCGCGAGATCGACAGGAGCCGAGTGCCGAGCGCCAAGGGCCGAGCAGCGAGCCGGAACCGGGCCGAGTCATAGCAGTACGGCACCAACTGCGCGGCCACCCCAAACCGGCTGGCCAGCTGCTGGACGGTCAGGGTCGACGGCGCCCAGACCCAGTCAGCGTGCTGGGCCGCGAACCGAACCCGGCTGTAGTAGCCCGCGCGTTCCGGAAATCCCCCGACGATGCGGGGCACCCGGCGAATCCGGCCGCGCCACTCGAACACCAAGTCCGGCCGGCCCATTCCAAGGCGCCAAGGCGGCAGATCCCAGAGATACACCAGGAACGGGCAGTGGTGCCGACGGGCCCATTCGAAGGCGGCCACGGCGCACTGGCCATCCATGGCCACCGCCAGGTCGGCCGGCTCCTCTCCATCGGTCGCGACGACGAATCCAGCGGTGCGAAGGCCCGGCACCACCAGGTGGCAGAATGGGTTCGGCCCAAACCACCGCAATGATCTCATCCAATCAGCTCGTAGTTCCGAAACTCGAAGAGTCGCTTCCCAGTGAAGCGCTCGACCAGGTCCGAGGCATGGAACCGGAGGTGCTCCCAGCCAAACTCCGACTCGGTGATCCGCCGTTCAGGATCCACGGCGTGCCGCGACACCCAATCACGGGCCACGGCGGGGTGGGTGCCGGTGAAGGGCCGGATCCCCGGAAACCATCGCAACACCGCTCGGTCAAACTGGTAGTCGGGCCGATTGGGGTAGAGCGAACGATCGATGACCGCCCGACCTCGAAGCGCGGCCGCCGATCGGGTGTAACCGTAGTGGAACATTTCGGCATCGGCCAATCGGGCCCGAACCCTCCGATCGGATCGGCCGACTCGAAAGCCTTGCGCGTCACGGTAGGGATGGATTTCGCGAGCCGGATCGAGGCGAACAGCGCGAACCTCTCGCCGATACCACCGGCGATTGACCGCTTCGGTGGCCGGGCTCCCGAAGAGATGACGGTACTTCACGACGACGCCCTCGACTTCGGACCCGGCATTCTCGATCGTGTTCCGGAGGACCGCCGCGCCGTTCTCGTGGAGCACCTCATCGGCTTGGATGTAGATCCCCCAGGGATGCCGGCACGACCGCATGGCTCGAAGGGTCTCGTCGCGGAGCACTGACTCACCGGCCCCGACAAAGTTCCATTCGGTCTCGACGATTCGGACCTTCGGGTCCCCCAGCGACCGGATCAATGCCAGCGTGTCGTCGGTCGACCGGCCGACGTTGACAACGACTTCGTCGCAAATCGGAAGGATCGACCGGATGCTCTCGATGACCGGGAAGTCGAGTTCAACGGCATTCCGCACGATGGTGAAGCCGGAGATCATCGCATCATCGTCGTCAGCAGGATCTCGAGGCGGTGTTGCCAGGTGTGTTCTCGAAGCGCCCGGGCCCGGGCCCGGGCGGCGATCGCCCGGGCGCCGGCCGGGTCGGCCAGAAGTGCCGCGGCGCGATCCCGGAGTTCTCCAACATCATGGAACGGCACGACCTCGGCGTCGGCTGAGAAGTGGCGAGCGACGTCGGCTTTGGCGTCGCAGAGTTGAACCGTTCCGATCGCCGCCAATTCGAAGACTCGGCGATTGGCCCCGGTACCGTAGCGCCCCCGCTCCTTCGGCTCTCCGAAAAACTGGTGAATATTGAGGGCGATATCCGCGTTCGAGAACGCCCGGACGAAATCATCGCCAAAGAGCGGCCCGGCGGGGTACCCCGGGCCCCAAGTCACGAGGCCGAGATCCTTGACGGCATCCAGGGCCCGAGCGCGATCGGGTTCGTGGCTGCCGACAAAGGCGATTCTGGCCCGAGGCCACGTCGGATCAGGAAGAGGGCGGTGATACGCCGGATCGCAGCCCTCGGCCAAGTAGCTGGCGGAGCGACCAAGGGCGGTATGCCGATCCACCATCGACGTGTCGAAAATGAAACAATGATCGTAGCCAGCCCCAATCCGGAGCGAGAGATCGAGCGCGTGGGGACCGTCCGGGAACCAGTTGGCCCACCTCGTCCCGGTCCCACCCTGACGGACGGCCGTGATGATCTCGGGGTCGAGGGTCGCCCCTTTGAACACGAGAACCAGCTCGGGTCGGTGTCGCCGAACGGCGGCCGACAGCCGGCGCTTCAACGACTGGGCCAGCAACCGGTCGAGGCCCCGGGTTCGCTCTTCGCAACAGGCCACTTCGCAGCCCAGCGCCCCGAGCGCCGCGGCAAGGGCCCCCCCGGTCCGGTGATATCGCTCGTTGAACTTGGCGACGAGGACGACCCGGAGGCCGGCGAACATCAGTCGACGCCCGACTCCTGACCGACCGGCTTGCCGGCAGACAGAAGTCCAATCGACGCCAAGAGGCGACGGGCTCGGTGCATGTGGGTATGCTCGGCGAGAACCCGGCGGCGGGCCGCGGCCCCAATGTCTTCGGCTCGGGGCGGGGCTTGGAGCAAGGCCTCCACCTGGCCTTTGAGTTCGCGCGCGTCGCTGAAGGTGACGATCTCTTTCCCGGCCTCGAAGTAGGTCGGCAAGTCGGCCCGCTCGTCGACCACCTGGGGCACGCCCATCGCGGCCAACTCGAACACCCGTTGATTGCAGCTCGCGAACGACAAACCATTCGAGCCCAAGCCATGATGGAGGTTCACCGCGACCGACGCACCGCCGTAGGCCCGGACATACTCGGCGGTGGTCCGAAGCTCGCCACGGCAGTAATCCCGGAGGGAGGTCTTCCGCCACCCCGGGCCCCAGAGGGCGAGCCCAAACTCGACCAGTCCGACCAAGTACTTCTCCCGGGTCGGGGTGGCCCCGCCCGCAAACACGACGTTGGCCCGATATTGGTCCTTGGTGCGAAGTGGCCGGTACACCGACGGGTCCGCGGCCAGCGGGAGCACCTCGACCGTCCGGCCGAAGGAACGTTCGCACGCCGCCGCCACGTCGGACCCGACGACAAAGATCCCATCATAGGCCCGGGCCACCCCGAGGATCTGGTCGATCCGGCCGACATCGTCAGGGAACCAGTTGACCAGCTTGACACCCGTTTGAGCCCGGAGCGCTTCAGCCAATCCTTCGTCGATGTCGTAGCCACCGATGACCAAGACCAAATTGGCTTCGGCCACCTCGATGCTCTTGAGCAGCCTCGACCGAAGATCGCTGCCGCCGATCAGGCCCAAGAGCCCAGACCGGCGTCGGAGGTCAAAGGTGGTGACATCGCAGCCGAGTCGCTCGAAGGCGCGGGCCCGCTGGGCGGAGTGAGCATTTTCGCCGTCGTCGAACGGCGCAATTAGGAGGACAGACGGAGGGCTCACGCCATTTCCTCAATCGGGCGGAACTGGATGTCGTAGAGGCGCCGATAGAGGGCCCCCTGGGCGAGAAGCGCCCCATGGCTGCCGCGTTCCACGATCCGGCCGCCATCGAGTACTAGAATCTCATCAGCGTGCTGTACTGTTGCCAAGCGGTGGGCCACCACCAAAACCGTCCGGTCCCGCATCAGGCGGTCGATGGCGTCCTGCACCAGTCGCTCCGATGCGGTATCGAGAGAACTGGTCGCCTCGTCCAAAATGAGGATCGGCGGATCGCGGAGCAAGGCACGCGCGATCGCGATCCGCTGCCGCTGGCCACCGGAAAGCCGGGTCCCCCGCTCTCCCAACACGGTGTCGAACCCCTGGGGCAGCCGGTCTACGAACTCCAACGCGTTCGCCGCCTGAGCCGCTTGGCGGACCTGATCGCGGGTTGCCTCCGGTTGGCCGTAGGCAATATTAGCGTGCACCGACGCGTTGAGGACCACGGTTTCTTGGCTGACCAATCCGATTAGTCCGCGGAGGGAGGCCCGAGTCAAGCCCGCCAGCGGCACCCCGTCGAGGGAAATCAGCCCCGAGGTCGGTTCCTGAAACCTCGGCACTAGTTCGAGTAGGGTCGACTTCCCTGCCCCGGACGGGCCGACGATCGCGACGGCCCGGCCCTTGGGGACGACGAACGAGACCTCGTTCAGCACCAACTCTTCCTCATACCCGAACGAGACTCGGTCGAAAACCAGCTCCCGTTCGAACCGGGCGGGGCGGGCATCAGGC